>NZ_FMDK01000821.1 GCF_900091995.1 Streptomyces sp. MnatMP-M17 | reverse complement strand
CCGCGGCCACGGCGCGTCCGCGTCGGCCGCGTCGGCTGGACTGGTTTTTCGGGGCGCTCACGGCGATGCCGCTACCGCTTCCGTCGGCGCGCCCGTCCTTGTCGCTCCCGCCCGGACCGTCTCCTTCCCCACCACTCCCGCCCCTGCCGCTCCCGTCCCCCTTCGCCATCTCCGCCACCTTTGTCATCATTTCTTCGTTTTGTCGTACTAGTTGCATGGTGTCGCATCCTGTCAGCGCGCGATGCCGGCGCCCGGCCGACACCGCCGCCCGGGCGCGCACCATCCCTCGGCTGGCCCACAATGGACCGGGTGACCGACCGCGTTCCTGCCACTCCCGCGCCCACTCCCGCTCCCGCGCTCTCGCCCGCCCCGCTGCTTCCTCCCTCGGCCCTTCTCGCGCCGCTGCTCTCCGCCGAGGGCCAGGCGCTCCTCGCCGAACTGCGCGACCACGACCCGGCCGGCGAACTCGCCCTCGCCACCCGGCTGCGCCGCGAGCACCCGGCGGAGCTGGTCTCGGCGGCGCTGGCCCAGGCGCGGCTGCGTCAGCGCGGAGTGGCGAAGTTCGGCGCACGGGACGCGTACCGCATGTACTTCACGCCGAACGGGATCGAACAGGCCACGCGCGGCACCGTCGCCGCCTACCGGGCCGCCCGGTTCCGCGCGCTCGCGCCGGAGTCCCGGGTCATGGATCTGTGCTGCGGCATCGGCGGCGACGCGATCGAGTTCGCGCGCGCGGGCCTCGCCGTGACCGCCGTCGATCTCGATCCGCTGACCTGCGAGATCGCCGCCGAGAACGTACGCACCCTGGCCCCGGACGCACCGCCGGTGACGGTGACACGGGCGGATGTCCTGGAGTACGACCTGACGGGAGCGCGGGCGCTGTTCATCGATCCCGCGCGGCGCGGCGGCCGAGGCAGGATCTTCGATCCGGAGGCGTACTCACCGCCTCTGTCATGGGCGGTCGAGGCGGTACGCCGGGCCGGCACGGGCGCGGTCAAGATTGCGCCCGGCATTCCGCACGAGCTGATTCCCGACGACTTCGAGGCCGAGTGGATCTCGGACGGCGGCGATGTCAAGGAGGCGGTGCTCTGGCACGGCGGAACGCCCGGCTCCGTCACGCCGGGCAGCCGCCGCGCCACTCTGCTCAGCACCGGCCTCGGCGGGGAGGCCGGCGCTCTTCCCACTACTGCGGTGACACTCACCGGCCGTGGCCTGCCCGATCCGCCCGTCCGCAGGACCGGCCGCTTCCTGTACGAGCCCGACGGCGCCGTCATCCGCGCGCATCTGGTCGCCGAGGTGGCCGAAGAGCTGGACGGCGGACTGCTCGACGAGACGATCGCGTACATCACGGCCGACGAGCTGCGCCCGACCCCGTACGCCACCGCCTACGAGATCACCGATGAACTCCCTTTCGGCCTCAAGAAACTCAAGGCGCTGCTGCGCGAACGCGAAGTCGGCGTCCTGACGGTGAAGAAGCGCGGCTCCGCCGTGGAACCGGAGGAATTGCGCCGCCGTCTGAAACTCAAGGGCCCGCACGCGTCGACGGTGTTTCTGACCCGGGTCGCGGGCGCCCCGACGATGCTGCTCGGGCACCCGGTGAAGGCGTAACGACCGCAAAGAGTCGTGCAGTTGCGCAACACGCGACAACGGAAGGTGTGCGGCTACTGGAGGTCGGTCAGCTCATCCGCGTAGATCTGCGACAGCGGCTGCGGGCCGACGTACTGCTGGCAGTTGCACTGCCTGCGCTCGTACCGCAAGGGCTTCCTGTTCTCGTCCCACTCCGTCGCCACCTCGACGTCCTCGTGGCACTTGCCACGCTTGTCGTGCTTGGCAAGGTGGTGCGTACAACCGCAGACGGGCTCCGGAGGCTTGTGGGCCTGCTCCAGGGCCAGCCGCTCCTTCTCCTCCAGCTCGTAGAGCTCACGTCTGCGTTCGTGCCGGGTACGGAGCGCGGTACGGCCGGTGTCGGCGATCCATCCGAAGCCGCCCACGATGAAGAAGACGAAAATCCACCAAAGCCATTCCATCCGCCGCCCCTTCACCCTGAATGGCGCATGCGTTCTCTCTTCAGCATAGGACGGACACCGAAGGAACGGCCTCAGCGGTGGACGCCACCGCGCCTGCGCACCGGTATCGGGCTCAGCAACCGCCCTGACCAGGCCTGATGCCCGTACGACTGGACTGCGCCCAGAATCCCGGTCGCCAGGACCGTGACCGCGAGACCCAGCGCGTAGACCGTCTCACCCACGGTGACGGACTCCGGTCCCGGCGCCATTCCGGCCCAGGCGGCGCCCGTCGCCCACAATCCGGCCACACAGAGGGCCACGGACAGCAGCAGCCACATCACGCTCCGGCCGTGGGCCCGTACCCGTACGTCCGACACAGGATCCCGGTCGAGCTCGGCCCAGGCCTCCAGCCGCTCCCGTACCGTACGGCCACGATCCAGCCAGAAACCGAGCGCGACGCCGGCCGGTATCAGCAGGACCGCGCCGAGGGCGAGCGCCACCAGCCCGGTCAGCTGGCCGAGACCGCCCTGCTCGAAGCTCTGGATCGCCAGCCCGACGGAGGCCCAGCCGAGCGCGGCGACCGCACCGGTCAGCCAGAGCAGCACCAGCCGCCCGATCCCGAGCCGCCGTCCGGTGAGGGCGGCCATGGCGGCGGCGCGGTCGGCGAGCAGCGCGTCACGGTCGGGCCAGGAACGCAGATGCGGGGGCGGTGGGGACGGGGGCAGGCGCGTACGGTCGGGGCGTTCGGTGCCGTCGGTACGGTCGGCGACGCGGACCTTGCTGATCACCTGGCAGAGAGTAACGGGGCGGGGTGGGGAGGGCGCGGCGGGGTGGCGGGCGGCGGCAACCGAGCAGGAGCAAGACCGGTTCGGTGGCTCAGGCCTGTTCGGTGGCTCAGGCCTGTTCGGTGGGACAGGCCTGTTCGGTGGGACAGGCCTGTTCGGTGGGACAGGCCTGTTCGGTAGCTCAGGCCTGTTCGGTGGGACGGATCGTCCAGACGTCCGTTCGTCGTCCGCTGTACGAGTGTCGGGACGGTGCGCCCTTGGCCGTCGGCAGTAGCTTCGGGGCCATGCCGCCGATCTCCTTCACGTACCTGCTGAAACGGCTACTGGGAGGCGAGCCCTGGCAGCGGCTCCATGTGAAGGCCGCGGTCTGGGCCACCCTGCTCCTGATGCTCGTGCTGCTGGTCGGCTCATGGATCATCGTCCCGGTCGAGGCATCGTCCCGACACGCGACGATCACCTCCTTCCCGCGCGCCCTGTGGTGGTCGGTCGAGACCGCCACCACCGTCGGCTACGGGGACATGTATCCGATCACGCCATGGGGACGGGTCATCGCCAGTGTGGTGATGCTCGTCGGAATCTCCGTCTTCAGCATCGTTACTGCGTCGCTCGCCACCTGGTTCGTCAGCAATGCCGTCCACCGCATGCGCCGCCTGGCGCTGACCTTGGAACACGCCGAACGCAAGGGCAGGACGGAGGCCTCCGAAGACCTGCGTGCACTCCACGAACGCTTCGACCGATTGGAAGGCTTGTTGAGAAACCAGGGCGGATCGCCGGAGGAGAGAGGCAACTGACGACAGGTGGCGGTCAGGAGGTGGTGTGCGCGTCAGTGGAGTGGGGCTTCTGGGCTCTGCTCAGCGTCGAACGGCCGGTGGATGGCTGGGGTTCAGGACCGCTGCCGGTGTGGGGTTTCGGGTGCGGGTTACGACCGAGGGGTAGTTGTGGTGGGCCGGTAGGTCCTGTGCGACGTGGGGGCCGCCCCTCTTGTTCTGATTGTGGCGGGGTCGTGCCGGGCGTCAAGGGCGCTCCTTCGTCGCGTCGGCTGCGCCG
>NZ_FMDK01000819.1 GCF_900091995.1 Streptomyces sp. MnatMP-M17 | reverse complement strand
CCTCCGTACGGGTCACCGATACGGCGGGCTCGGGCCATCCGACCTCCTCGATGTCGGCCGCCGACCTCATGGCGGTGCTGATGGCCAAGCATCTGCGCTACGACTTCGACCGGCCCGGCCATCCGGGCAACGACCGGCTGCTCTTCTCCAAGGGCCATGCCTCGCCGCTGCTGTACTCGATGTATCTGGCGGCGGGCGCGGTCGACGAGAAGGAATTTCTCACCTACCGGAGGCTCGACAGCCGGCTCGAAGGCCATCCGACGCCGCGGCTGCCGTGGGTGGATGTCGCCACAGGCTCACTGGGCCAGGGACTGCCGGTGGGCGTGGGCATTGCGCTCGCCGGACAGCGGCTCGGGCGGACTCCGTACCGCGTCTGGGTGCTCTCGGGCGACAGCGAGATGGCCGAGGGATCGGTGTGGGAGGCGATCGAGCACGCCGGTGTCGAACATCTCGACTCGCTGACACTCGTGCTCGATGTCAACCGGCTCGGCCAGCGCGGTCCCACGCGCCATCAGCGGGATCTGGAGGCGTACGGCCGCAGGCTGCGCGCGTTCGACTGGCACACCATCGAGATCGACGGCCATGACGTCGACGCCATCGACGCGGCCTTCAACGAGGCCCGGTCGACGGGCCGTCGGCCGACCGCGATCATCGCGGGCACCCGGAAGGGAAAGGGCGTCGCCTCCGTCGAGGACCGCGAAGGGATGCACGGCAAGGTACTGCCCGACGCGGAGAGCGCCATCGAGGAGCTGGGCGGACGGCGCTCCATCCGGATCTCCGTGGCGAAGCCCGCCGAGCCCGAGGCCCCGGCCCGTACCGCCAGGCATCCCGTCACTCTGGAACTGCCGCGCTACGAGGTCGGCGACTCGGTCGCCACGCGTGACGCGTACGGCAGGGCGCTCGCCGCGCTCGGCACGGCCCAGGGCGAGGTCGTCGCGCTCGACGGCGAGGTCAGCGACTCGACCCGGGTCGAATTCTTCGCCAAGGAGCATCCCGACCGGTTCTTCGAGTGCTACATCGCGGAACAGCAACTGATCGCGGCGGCCGTCGGTATGCAGGCGCTCGGCCATGTCCCGTTCGCGTCGACCTTCGCGGCCTTCCTGACCCGCGCGCACGACTTCCTGCGGATGGCGTCCGTCAGCCGGGCCTCGATCAATGTCGTCGGTTCGCACGCCGGTGTCGCGATCGGTCCTGACGGTCCGTCGCAGATGGGCCTGGAGGATCTGGCCATGTTCCGCGCCATACACGGCAGTACGGTGCTGCACCCGTGCGACGCCAACCAGACGGCACGGCTGGTGGCGGAGATGCACGCGCTGTCGGGTGTGCGCTATCTCCGTACGCTCCGGGGCGCGACGCCGGTGATCTACGGTCCCGACGAGGAGTTCCCGGTCGGCGGCAGCAAGGTGCTGCGCCGCTCCGACGGCGACCGGGTGACACTGATCGGCGCCGGAGTCACCGTGCACGAGTGTCTGAAGGCGGCCGATCTGCTGGCCGGCGAGGGCATTCCCGTACGTGTCGTCGACCTCTACTCGATCAAGCCGGCCGACGAACACACACTCCAGGCCGCGGCGGCCGACACACACTGTCTGATCACGGTGGAGGACCATCATCCGCAGGGCGGTGTCGGGGACGCGGTGGCCGAGGTGTTCTCGGACGGCCGCCCGGCGCCCAAGAGGCTGGTACGGCTGGCGGTGAACAGGATTCCGGGCTCGGCGACACCGGAGGAGCAGCTCCGCGCGGCGGGTATCGACGCGGAGTCGATCGCGGCGGGAGTGCGGCTGCTGGTGGAGAAGATCATCCGCTGACGGCTCAGCGCGCCCGCTGTCCGGCGTCAGGGGCGCTCACGCTCCTGACGCCGGTGACGCTCATGTCGCGTCGTACGTGCCGTCGTGCGTCGCGTCGTACGTTCCGTTGGAGGCCGGTGCCGCCGGTGCCGTGAACTCACCGGCGAGCGCGGCGGCCATCCGGAGTTCCGTGGCGGCCTCCGCGCGGCGGCCCTGCCGCTCCAGCGTGCGGCCCAGCATCAGGCGCGCGTACGGCTCCACCGGGTCACGCTCCAGGACGGCGCGCAGTTCGGCCTCGGCCTTGGCCAGCCGCGCCGAGTGGTAGTACGTACGGGCGAGCAGCAGCCGCGGCGAGACCTGCTCCGGCACCTCCGCCACCAGTCCGTCGAGGATACGGGCAGCCGTCATGTACTCCTTGGCGTCGAAGAACAGCTGCGCGCGGTCCCAGCGTTCCGCGGCCGTTCCGTGCTCGTAGTACGTGTCGTAGGACGTGCTCTCCACGTGTCCTCCTCCGGTCCCCGATGGTGTCGTACGCTGACAACAGTTTAAGGTGGTTGAACATTCCACTATCGATTTGGTGTGGATACTGCCCCTCCGGACGCCACGGGATTAGGTTGGGCGCCATGAGCAATCTTGATCGTCAGGCCGCCCTCACCGTGTGCGGCGGTCGCGGCTTCGTCGTGGCCGAGCCGGTGCGTGAGCTGCTGAGCCCGCGCCGGGTCCAGCTCGGCGAATCCACCGAGGTCCGCAGACTGCTGCCCAATCTGGGCCGCCGGATGGTGGGCGCGTGGGCTTTTGTCGACCACTACGGTCCCGACGACATCGCGGACGAGCCCGGAATGCAGGTGCCGCCTCATCCCCATATGGGCCTCCAGACCGTGAGCTGGCTGCACGACGGCGAGGTGCTGCACCGCGACAGCCTCGGCAGCCTCCAGACCGTACGCCCGCGCGAGCTGGGCCTGATGACCTCGGGCCGGGCGATCTCCCACTCCGAGGAGAGCCCGCGCAGGCATGCCCGTTTTCTGCACGGCGCCCAGCTCTGGGTGGCACTTCCCGATGCCCACCGCCAGGTCCAGCCGCGCTTCCAGCACCACGCGGAACTGCCCGTCGTCACCGCCCCCGGTCTGACCGCGACCGTCATCCTCGGCGCGCTCGACGGCGCGGTCTCACCCGGCACCACCTACAGCCCGATCATCGGCGCCGACCTGGCACTCGCCCGCGGCGCCGAAACACGTCTGCCGCTGGAACCGGACTTCGAGTACGCCGTCCTGTCCATGTCCGGCGAGGCCGAGGTCGACGGCGTCCCCGTACTGCCGGGATCCATGCTCTACCTGGGCTGTGGCCGCTCGGAACTGCCCCTGCGCGCGGAGTCCGACGCCGGTCTGATGCTCCTCGGCGGCGAGCCGTTCGAAGAAGAGCTGGTGATGTGGTGGAACTTCATCGGCCGCTCACAGCAGGAGATCGAAGAGGCTCGCCAGGCCTGGACAGCCGGCACCCGCTTCGGCGAGGTACAAGGCTATGACGGCGCCCCACTCCCCGCCCCAGCCCTCCCGCCGACGCCGCTGAAACCGCGAGGCCGCACGCGCTGATCTGCGCGTTCGCGTGTCGTCAGCCGGGACGTTACCGTCCGGCATGGAAAGTTACTCACTGTGACCTCTGCTGTGGCCACGTCGACTTCGGACTTAGTGCCCATCGTCGCAGTGGCCGCACCCCATGCCCGGGGCGGCCCGGTGGAGTTCGGTACCGATGGGTGACAGAGCTTCCGGGCCGGCGGTCCCCGACCAGGCGACGGTGCCTTCGATGACCGGCAGCTCTCCTTCGGGGTAGTCGGCCCAGGCCGAGCGCCGGACCAGCAGCGGGTGCAGGCGGTCCCAGGCAGTGGCGACGGCCTTGCCGTAGTGGGTGGTGCTGGTCACCGTGGTGACGGACAGGACTGGTTGAGTGGCCGCAACCTCGAACGCGAACTCGGTCCCGCGCTTGGGCTTGCCCCCGCCCCCGCCGGCTGCGGCGGGGGCTGGAAGTACAGGACGCGGTCCGAACGCATCCGGCCCAGCAGCTCAATGGGCAGGTCCGCGAGCAGGAAAGCCAGGCGGGTCACGTCATAGCTGGCATCGACGACAACCAGAACGGGCGGGTCGCCGATCTGCCACTGGCCTGCCGCACCCGCAGGTAGTCCATGACCTGCGTGAACGCGGGTGCGTCACCGGCCTGGCCGGGAGTAAGGACGAAGGCGAGCGGTCGGCAGTGGCTGTCGGCGGCGAGGTGGACCAAGCGGGAAGACTGCGGTGGCGACGCCCTGCAGGGCCCGGCCGGTAATCAGCAGGGGCAGGCTGTCGGAGAGGGCGGCCAGTACGGATCCCACCGACGTGACAGCGAGCACGCCGAGCAGGACCGGCCGCCTGCCGTACTGGTCGCCCACCCTGCTAAGCAGTGGCGTCGACACGGCGGCGGACAGCAGGGTGGCCGTGGTCAGCCAGCTGACGGCGGAGGCGGAGGCGTGCAGGTCCCGTTGGACGATGCCGAGGACGGGCACCACCAGGGTTTGCATCATCGAGACGACCATGGCGCCCAGGCCCAGGGCCAGGATGAGTCTTCGGCCTCCGCGCGAGTCCGGGTGCCCGGTGGGGGCGGAGAACACCGCGGCTGCCCCGGTACTGGCGGTCGGCACACCGCCGGCGCGGTTTCCGCCGATGGAGGTGCCACGGGATGCCATGCGGGGCGTGCGTGACCGTCTGGGCGGCGTTGCCATGAGGAGAGGCTTTCGTGAGAGGGAGAGGCGCGCCCGGGCAGGCGGTCCCCCGGTCGTTGAGAGTCTGTGCCTGGGCAGGTGTTCAGCCGAGGGTCTTGAGCAGGGCCGCGGCGAGCGACGCGGAGGATGCGGGGTTCTGCCCCGTGTGCAGGCTGCGGTCGACGACGACGTGCGGTGCCCAGGCCCCTGCCGAGGAGTACCGGGCGCCCGCGGCCATGAGCCGGTCCTGCAGCAGCCATGGCAGCCGGTCGGCCAGGCCGGTCTGCTTCTCTTCCGCCGCGCTGAAGCCGGTGAGCCGGTATCCGGCGAACGGCCAGCCGCCGCTGGCGTCCTGCGTGGCGAGCAGCGCGGCCACACCGTGGCACACGGCGCCCAGCGGCATTCCCTTCTCCAGGACGGTGCGCAGCAGCCGGGCGGAGTCGGCGTCCTGGGACAGGTCCTGGATCGGGCCGTGCCCGCCGACGTAGAACACGGCGTCGTAGCGGGTGGGATCGACATCGGCCAGCGCCAGCGGACGACGCAGTTCGGTGACGGTCTCCAGCACGGTGACAGCCGCTGCCGCGCCAGCCGGGCCGCCGTTGACCTCGGGCTGAAGGCTGGCGGCGTCGACGGTCGGCTGGACACCGCCGGGCGTGGCGACGGACACCCTGTGACCGGCTTTCGTAAAGGCGTGGTACGGCGCCGTGAACTCCTCCGCCCAGTAGCCGGTGGGGTGCTCAGTGCCGTCAGCCATCGTCAGGCGGTCGGCGCCGCTGATCACCATGAGGATCTCTGCCATGTCGTACGTGCTCCCTGAACGTCCCGGAAGTCACCGGGTGGGGTGGTGGCCATCGCCAAGCGGTGGCGGAACGTGCACCAACCTAGGTTGCGTTTAGCTCAGAAAACCAATAGGAATTCCCGTATGCATCATCAGAAAGTCGATGGATCGGGAAGCGAATTCGACTTCCGTCCGGAGGGCGTCGGGTCCCTGGACCTCGGCCTGCTGCGCACCTTCCTGGCCGTCCACCGGGCCCGCTCGCTGACCACCGCAGCCCGGATGCTGGGCATCTCCCAGCCCACCGTGAGCGCCCAGATGCAGACCCTGGAACGGCAACTGGGACGTCAGCTCTTCGAACGCCTGCCCAGGGGCGTGGCACCCACCACGGTCGCCGACGCGCTGGCCGGAGAGATCGCTGCACCGCTCGACGCGCTGGCCGCCGTCGCGGACCGGCGGCGGCCCGGCGTCGAGGTGCCTGCCGAACCGGTGCATGTGGGCGGCCCGGCGGAGATGCTCGCGGTGAGAGCGCTCCCCGCCCTCGCCCCTTTGACAGCGCAAGGTGTCCTGCTCCGCGTCACCGCGGGACTCGCCGACGAACTACTCGACGGCCTACAGGCCGGACGTTTCGACCTGGTCCTGTCGGCCCTGCGGCCCAGGGGCCGCTCCCTGGCCGCGGTCCCACTCATGGACGAGGAGTTCGTCCTCGTCTCGGCGCCGGCGTGGGCACAGCAGATCGGGCCGCTCAGCTGTCAGGACCCGGGGCCACTCCACGATGTCCCACTCATCGCCTACGCCGAGGATCTGCCGATCCTGTGCCGCTACTGGCGTCATGTCTTCCGGGCGCGTCTGTCCGCGCGTCCCGCTGTCGTCGTTCCGGATCTGCGGGGCGTGCTGGCCTCTGTCACCGCCGGGGCCGGTGTGACGGTGCTGCCGCGCTACCTGTGCGAGGACGAGCTCGCCTCCGGTGCGCTTGTGGAGCTGGTGTCCGTCGAGGACCCGCCCATCAACACGGGGTTCCTGGTGGAGCGGGCCGGGGCCCTGCCCCGTCCACCGGTCGCTGCGGTCCGAGAATGCCTCGTCCGCGCCGCCGAGTCCTGGTAAGGACGCCGTGTCTGCCTTCCGCTCGGCATCCGGCTCGCTGAGCAGATGGCTAACGGCATGTGCCGATGCCGGCCTGAGTCGGACGCTGGCCCTGGTCGGCCGGCGAAGCCTGCGGCCCATTGAGTGGACGAAAGCAACGAGCTGGCGAGCGTGCGGACCGGCGGAGGAGACCGAGGGTTGCCCGTGACGACCCGCGGGCAGTGGGGCGGGGAGACGCCGGTCCACCACTTGCGGCGATCTCCCCCGGTCGGCAAAGGACGTCGTGCGTGATGGTCCAAACGCTCCTGGTCGGCGGCGTTCGCCGGGGGCGGTGGTTGTCCGGGCCGGTCAGCGACGGGCCACGGCGTTCCAGCTCGCCAGAATCGGCAGGACTCGGGCGGTGGGAGAGTCGGGCTCGGTGGTGTAGACGACAAGGCGCTGGTCCGGTTCGTGAGGCGCGCAGACAATCTCGATGTTGAAGGACATCGGACCGGCGGTGGGGTGCTGGATACGTTTGTTCACCGACGCGTAGTCGCGGACCGTGTGATCGTCCCACCATCGGGCGACGTCACGGTCGGTGGCGCGCAGTTCGTCCATGAGCGCGGTGAGGCGGCGGTCGTGCGGGCGGCGGGCGATTTCGCGGCGCATGGTGGCGACGGTGGCTGAGGCGAAGTCGCACCAGTTGACGATCCGCTCGCGTGCGATGGCGTCTTGGAACATGTACCGGACGAATGATGCGCCTGGCTCCAGTGGGCTGCCCAGGATCTCTGTTAGAAGGGCGTTGCGGGCCAGCACCTCGCCGCGATGGCCGAGCAGCAGCACCGGTACGTGGCGGAGGGTGTCCATCAGGCGCAGCAGCCCAGGATCGGGGCGCTGGACCATGCGCGGCGTCGCCGGCCGGTGCGGGGTGGTGGGCGCGGCCAGGTCGTGGAGATGAGCGCGTTCGATCTCGTCCAGACGCAGGGCCCGGGCCAGCGCGTCGAGTACTCCGGCAGAGACGTTGGCCTGGCGTCCTTGTTCGAGCCGACTGTAGTAATCCGGGCTCACGCCCGCCGCTATGGCCAGCTCGTCCCGGCGCAGTCCCGGCACCCGCCGGGCTCCGGGGAAGGGCTCGATGCCGGCCTGGGACGGGGTGAGGCGGTCTCGGCGGGAGCGCAGGAACGCTCCGAGTGCGGCGCGGTCGCGTGGCATTTCTCCAGCGTAGGCGGCCCGAGACGCCCCTGACTGGTCCTGCCGTAACCAGGTTCGTCCTGACCTGGCCCGGTACCCGCGGCCCACATAGAAAGGGACCCATGACTTCCCTTCACACCAACGACACTCCCCCCACGACTCCCCTCACGCAGATGATGAAGCGCTGGATACTGCCCGCAGAGGCGACCGACGCCGCCAAGCTCGTCCTGGAAGAGACGCCCGTGCCCGTACCTGGCCCCGGCGAGGTCCGCATTCGCGTCCGGGCGATCTCGATGAACTACCGCGACCAACTGATCCTCAAAGGCCCCTTCGGCCGGCTGCCAAAGCAGGACCTCGTCCCGTTGTCGGATGTCGCAGGCGAGATAGATGCCGTCGGTCCGCAGGTCAAGGGCTGGAGCGTTGGTGACCGCGTCACCAATCTGCACGTGCTCGACTGGAGCGACGGCCGCCCGCCGGCCACCATGGGCCTGGGACTGGGCGCCTTGCACGAGGACGGAGTGCTCGCCGAGTACGTCGTCCTTCCGACCCGACGCGTCATGCGTGCCCCCGCCAACCTCGACCACCCCGAGGCAGCCACCCTGCCCGTGGCCGCCCTGACCGCCTGGAACGCCCTCTACGGAGACCACCCGATCACCGCGGAGAGCACCGTCCTGATCATCGGCAGCGGCGGCGTCGCGCTCTCCGCCCTGCAGTTCGCTCGGGCAGCCGGCGCCCGGGTCTACGCGACCGTGCGCAACAATGCCGCGGGTGACGCCCTCGTCCACCTCGGCGCTGCGGGCTACGTCAACAGCATGACCGAACATGACTGGGGCGATGCGATCTTCGCGCTGTCTGGGGGCGTCGACAAGGTGGTCGACAGCGTCGGCGTGTCGATCCTGAGCCAGGCCCTGGCCGCCCTCGCACCGGGCGGTGAGATCGCCACCCTCGGCCTGTTCGATGCGACCGGCGGGCCACTGGACGGGTACGCCCTGCTCGGTAAGCAGGCTCGCATCCGCGGCGTCGCGGTCGGCAGCGAGGCCATGCACCGCGATCTTGTGCGTCATGTCGAGACCCATGACATCCACCCGGTGATCGACCGCCGGATCGACTTCCTCGACGCCCCAGCCGCGTACACGGCTCAGACCTCCGGCGGGCTGTTCGGCAAGGTCGTCATCAAACTCGACTGACTGAGCCTGCCGACGCCGACACGAAGGAACCGGGCCGAGCACCCGAGGTGGTGCTGCCGGCGACGTCCTTCGTCCGGGACAGTGCCGAAACGGGTGTCGGCGTCGATGACGACCTGGCGGTTGGTGGGGTACCGGTAACTCTCGACTGCTCATGCTGAGACAGGGATCACAGAGCAGCCTCGCCACAGAATTCCCTCCCTTGGGGGAACGAATACTGTTACTCCCCACCAAAGCGAGTCTCGTCGGCCGGGCAGCTGGATCTGCCCTGCATTGCACACGGCCTCACCATCTCGGGAGGGCGAGCCTTGAGGCGCCCGATCCCCGGCCTCGCCCTGCGGTGTGAGCGAGAGAAGGTGTCCAGGCCGGTACAGTCCCTCGCTGGTGTCCTGGTGCAGTAGCCCGTCGGCGACCAGCCGCTGGACGGTTTCGGGCCAGACCTCCGGGTTGGGGCGCCGGCCCCGCCCGTCGGAGAGATAGATGAAGCCGTAGACCCCGCTCTGATGGAATCGAAGCCCGCCCGCCTCCACGGCTTCAAGGGCTCCGAGCTGGCGATCACCGAGATGGCCCAGTCATCGTCCCGGCCAGGGTCCTGTTCCCTGTTCAGGCAGTGGACCGACGCCTTTGAGGGCTGAGCAGCATCCGGCTCGGGCAGGAGACGACGGTACGCGGATACGGACTGGACGAGCCGCTCGCAGGCCGCGTCCCGGCGCGCGACGAGCTGCCCGATCTGCGAGACAGAGGTGCGCAGCAGCGCGTAGGCGACGCGCGTACCGCCGAATTCGCCGCGCCCGACGGGTTCGAGCAGTCCGATGGCGGACCGGGCGGCGCGGGTCAGTTCGCCGTGCAGCTCGTCCATGTCGCGCGCGGCCTCGGCGACCATCCTGCCGACCCGGCCGCGAGGATCGCCCAGCGGGCGGTTGTCGCTCAGCGCGCAGGGGTCCTCGACGCCGAACTCCTCGGCGACCAGGTGGGCACCGGGCCGCTCGGCCGCGTCGTGGGGGTTCATTCGGCCGTCTCCATTCGGGCCAGGAGGGCGCGGACGAGAGTGGGCAGGCTGTCGGGGCCGTCGCCGAGCCGGACATGGTCATGACGACCCAGGTGGTCGCCGTACCGGTCGCGCGGGCAGTGCCAACAGCACCCCGCCGACCACCGCGACCACGGCGGCGTGGACGAGGTTGGCGGTACGGAAGGCGCGGCCGGCACCCCACCGGTCCACGAGCGATCCGGCGAACGAGAAGGACACCAGGCGCGG
>NZ_FMDK01001165.1 GCF_900091995.1 Streptomyces sp. MnatMP-M17 | reverse complement strand
CGCCGGCCGGCGCGGGCACCCGCGGCTCGCCGTTGGCGTTCCGGCGCCGCTCCGCGGGCGAGGAGGACTGGAGCGCGGTTCCCCCGGTCGTACGGAACAGCTCGTCGGCCCCGGGCAGACTCACTCGGCGTGACACCGGGCGAGCACCTCCCTGGCGAGCTGGCGATACGCGGCGGCGCCCACGGAGTTCGAGGCGTACGTGGTGATGGGCTCACCGGCGACCGTGGTCTCCGGGAAGCGCACCGTCCGCCCGATCACCGTGTGGTACACGTGGTCGTCGAAGGCCTCGACCACTCGCGCGAGGACCTCGCGGCTGTGCACCGTACGGGAGTCGTACATCGTGGCGAGGATGCCGTCCAGCTCCAGTTCCGGGTTGAGCCGCTCCTGGACCTTCTCGATCGTCTCGGTCAGCAGGGCCACTCCGCGCAGCGCGAAGAACTCGCACTCCAGCGGCACGATCACCTTGTGCGCGGCCGTCAGCGCGTTCACGGTCAGCAGACCGAGCGAGGGCTGACAGTCGATCACGATGTAGTCGTAGTCCTGCATCAGCGGCTTCAGCGCCCGCTGGAGCGTCGACTCGCGCGCGACCTCGCTGACGAGCTGCACCTCCGCGGCCGAGAGGTCGATATTGCTGGGCAGCAGATCCATATTGGGCACGGCGGTCTTCAGGAGGACCTCGTCGGCCGCCATGCCCCGCTCCATGAGCAGGTTGTAGACGGTGAGGTCCAGCTCCATCGGATTGACGCCGAGACCGACCGACAGGGCTCCCTGCGGGTCGAAGTCCACGAGCAGCACACGCCGGCCGTACTCCGCCAGCGCGGCGCCGAGATTGATGGTCGACGTCGTCTTGCCGACGCCGCCCTTCTGGTTGCACATCGCGATGATCTTCGCGGGCCCGTGGTCGGTCAGCGGGCCCGGAATCGGGAAGTACGGCAGAGGACGCCCGGTCGGGCCGATCCGCTCACGGCGCTGGCGTGCGGCGTCGGGGGCGAGAGTGGCCGCGTACTCGGGATCCGGCTCGTACTCGGCGTCGGGGTCGTAGAAGTGCCCCTCGGGCACTTCGTCGTAGTCGGCGAATGGAGTGGACTCTCGGCCACCCTCGTTGCCGGCCATGGCGTTCACGTGTTGGCCGTCCATCATCTGGTGGGCTGTCGTCATGTGCTGGTGGGTGGCGAAGGTGCGGACAGCTACGGAGCCGACAGCCTCGAACCCGGACGACGGGCTGTGGCCCCTCACCGGCATTCCTGGTTGACCACCCCCGGGAGTAAATGTCGACTCATTCACAAGTCGTCTTACCTCCTTGGACGGGACCAGGAAACTTATCGATAGGTCAGCGTGGCACCATGCCGACGGTTGGCGACTCTATGGCGTGTCACCGGTCCGCAGCAACACAATCCGCCGGACCCGGCCCGATGTGTCGGCAACGGAACATCCCTCTGTCAAGGGCGCACAAGCCTCTCATCAAGGCATGGCGCACACGTTTCACGGCTCGGCGAATCGGTGAAAAGGTTACGTTCGAGGCGAGTTGACCGGGAGTTCGGAGCCGTCCGGGCACACGTCCGGCCGGACCCCGTCGATCAAGGTCCGGCCGCTGGCGTGATGTTGACGTCACAGATTGACGCATCAGCCCAGAAGCGCGCTCAATTCGGCGTGATCCAGTCCATGAGCCTCGGCCACCTCACGGTAAACCACCTGGCCCTCATGGGTGTTGAGGCCCTTGGCGAGGGCTGGATCGCGGCGCAGCGCCTCGGTCCAGCCGCGGTTCGCGAGCTCCACGATGTACGGCAGCGTGGCGTTGGTCAGCGCGTATGTGGAGGTGTTGGGCACGGCGCCCGGCATATTGGCGACGCAGTAGAAGACCGATCCATGGACCGGGAAGGTCGGTTCGGCGTGTGTCGTCGGACGCGAATCCTCGAAGCAGCCGCCCTGATCAATCGCAATGTCGACAAGTACACTTCCGGGCTTCATCTTGGCGACGAGCTCATTGGTGACGAGCTTCGGCGCCTTCGCTCCGGGGATGAGCACGGCTCCTATGACGAGGTCCGCCTCGACGACCGCACGCTCCAGTTCGAAGGCGTTGGAGACGATGGTCTGGACCCGGGTGCCGAAGATCCGGTCGGCCTCGCGCAGCTTGTTGATGTCACGGTCGAGCAGAGTCACATGGAAGCCCATGCCGACGGCGATCTGGGTGGCGCTCCAGCCGGAGACGCCGCCGCC
>NZ_FMDK01000817.1 GCF_900091995.1 Streptomyces sp. MnatMP-M17 | reverse complement strand
CAGTCACCGGGCGGCCGAGCCGGCCCGCCGTCGTGTCATAGGCGAGCAGCCGCGCGAGGGTGGTGGGCTCCGTGAGGTCGTTGACGGCGACGACCTCCAGGTCGCTGTCGCGTTCGAGCAGCGCGCGCAGCACATTGCGTCCGATACGGCCGAATCCGTTGATGGCGATGCGAGTCATGAGCGGTCTCCCTTCGGGGTCGCCATCAGGTTCTCGCGCAGTGTCCGCCGGTGACAGCGGCGTGATCGCCACGGTCCAAAAGGATCACGCCACAAGGTAGTGACGGGGATTACGCCACGAGGTGGTGACGGGATCACGCCACATGGTGGGGACGGGCTACTGCCCCCGGGTGAAGGTGCGCCGGTACTCGCTCGGCGTGGTGTCGAGGATGCGCTGGAAGTGCAGCCGCAGATTCGCACCGGTGCCGAGACCGACGTCGGCGGCGATCTGCTCGATACTCCGCTGCGAACGCTCAAGCAGCTCACGGGCCACGTCGATACGGGCTCGCATGACCCACTGCATCGGCGTGTACCCCGTGTCCTCGACAAAGCGCCGCGAGAACGTGCGCGGCGACACCGCCGCATGCCGGGCGAGCACTTCAAGAGTGAGGGGCTCGCCGAGCCGGTGCAGCGCCCACTCCCGGGTGGCGGCGAACCGCTCACCCAGCGACTCGGGCACACTGCGCGGCACATACTGCGCCTGACCGCCACTGCGGTAAGGCGCCGCCACCAGACGCCGCGCCGCGTGGTTCGACGCGGACACCCCCAGATCGCCGCGCAGAATATGCAGGCACAGGTCGATACCCGAGGCGGCACCGGCCGACGTCAGCACGCTGCCCTCGTCGACGAACAGAACATTCGCGTCGACCTGAACGAGCGGACGCTTCGCCGCGAGCGCGCGTGTGTAATGCCAGTGTGTCGTCGCACGCTTGCCGTCAAGCAGGCCCGTGGCAGCCAGCGCGAACGCACCCGTCGAGATCGCGGCGAGCCGCGCGCCCCGATCGTGGGCAGCGATCAGCGCATCAACGACGACCTGCGGCGGATCGTCACGGTCCGGATACCGGTAGCCGGGAACGGTCCTGGCAGAGGCTGTCCGGTGAGGTCCGGTCGTTCCGATGCCGCGTCGATCGCGTCCGGCGTCAGCTGTGCGGACCGGCGGGCGACCCGGCCGCAGACCGCCTCCGCGCGGCCGGACGCTTCCAGGACGAGTTCCTGGCCGTCGTCGCCGACCTCGTCGGGGAGCGGAACGCACGGCACTACGGCGCGCTGCTGCTCACCGGCGCCCACGGCATCGCGGACATGGAGCTCAGCGGCCACTTGGACACGGGCAAGATGCGCACCACCGCCGAAGAGCTCATCGACACCCTCGTCCGTATGGTCGCCGACGCCGGAGAAACGACATAGCGGTGCCCACGACCCGTCAACGGCAGACTCCCCGCCTCCGCACAACTGGGCACCAAGCCCGGTACGCGGGCAAGGACGCCCTCGGTCCGCGCCGGTCGGCCGATGGGCCGTCACCTTCGCCGGGCTTTCCAGCTTCCCCAGGCCAGGCAGGCGAGGATCGCGGCGATCGCGAGGTCGTCGATGCCACCGCGCCGGTTCGCCGTTGCGAGGGCGCCGACGGTGAGAGCGGCGAAGAGTACGGCGAGGATGGTCCAGAACCTGATCACGTCGCCTCCCGACCACGGATGATAGGACTCACCGTAGTGGGCCGCCTGCCACGACGGAGGCAGCTCCGCCGACCACCCGCCTCCGGGGCGTGAGGACGAGACACATGGCGACGGGCGGGCGCCATGCTCCTCGTCCTCCTCACCTTCCCCGCGTTCCCCGCATTCCCCGCAATCCCCAGCAATGCCGCCTCGCGAGGCACAGGGCCACACCCGCCGGACCGGTTCAGCGCAGATCGGGCTGCGGCGCGGGGGTGTCGTCGAGGAAGCCGCCCGACTGGCGCTGCCACAGCTTCGCGTAGGCGCCGTCCGACGCGAGCAACTCGTGGTGCGTGCCCTGCTCGATGATCCGGCCGCGGTCCAGGACCACGAGCCGGTCCATGGTGGCGACCGTGCTCAGCCTGTGCGCCACCACGAGCGCCGTCCGCCCGTCCATGAGCCGCCACAGCGCCTCCTGGACGAGGGTCTCGCTCTCGGAATCCAGGGCGCTGGTCGCCTCGTCGAGTAGCAGGATCGGCGCGTCGCGCAGGATCGCCCTGGCGAGAGCGACCCGCTGGCGCTGTCCGCCGGACAGCTTGACACCTCGCTCGCCCACCATGGTGTCGAAGCCGTCCGGCAGCGCGTCGGCGAACTCCGTGACATGCGCCGCCTCGGCCGCGCGGCGGATCTCGGCGTCCGTGGCGTCCGGCCGGGCGAACGCGATGTTGTCCCGCAGCGTGCGGTGGAACATCGCCGGGTCCTGGGGTACGTAGGCGATCAGGCTGCGCACATCGGCCTGGCGCAGCCTGCTGATGTCCTGCCCACCGATCAGAATCCGGCCGCCGTCGATGTCCGTCATCCGCAGCAGCAGCCGGCTGAGCGTGGTCTTGCCGCCACCGGACCGGCCGACGAGGCCGATCTTCGCCCCGCTGTGCACGGTCAGATCGAGACCCTCGAAGAGAGGCTCCGCACCCGCGTGGGCGAAGGTCACCCGCTCGAAGCGGACATCGGCGCCCCGGGACAGCAGCTGCTCCGGCGACTCCGGGTCGAGCACGGTCGCCGGCGTCAGCAGCAGTTCGGTGAACTGCGCGGCCTCCGTCATCGAGCTCTCCAGACGGCGGTAGATCTGGTTGAACTCGAACATGATCCGCGTCGCGTTGCTGTAGTACGTGAAGGCGAGAACGACCGCCTCCACGTCGTGGCCCCCTGCGCCGAGGGCGACCGCGAGCAGCAGGCCCATCGCGTTGGTCAGCACGGACATCGGCGCGACCAGCGTGTCGATGCGCAGATTGCCGTAGTCCCATGAGCGCAAGGTGAGCCGCCGCGACTCCGCGACGCGGGACTGGTGCTCGGCCGCCTCGCGTTTCTCGGCGGCGAACGCCCGGACCGTGTCCATGTTCATCAGACTGTCGGCGACGTGCCCCGACACCCGGGCGATCGCCTCCTCACGCTGGTCGACGAGCGCCTGACGACGCCGGATGAGCGGCGCCACACACAGCCCCGTCAGCGCGATCATCGCCAAGAGCCCGACAACGAGCAGCGGTTCGTAGCGCCACAGCACCACCGACCCGAACACCAGCGGCACGAAACTGCCCACGACCGAGAACGTCAGGGTGTCGACGAACTCCTCGAAGCGGGAGGCGAAGCTCAGGACCCGCTTGGTCAGCGACCCTGCGAAGTTGTCGTGGAAGAACGCGGCGTCCTTGGCGAACAGCTCGTCCATTCCGATCACATACAGATGCTCGATGCCGAGGGCGTCGAGGCGGTTCAGGAAGTGCAGACCGATACGCCACAGCGTCTCCGCGAGGAGCAGCGCGCCGGCGAAGGCAAGGACATAGGGCAGGGTCGAGCCGACGGTGGTGCCGGCGTCGTCGTCGGCAATGCGGCCGACCAGCTTCGCGACCACCAACGGCGCGACGTAGTTGATACCGATGTTGCCCAGCGCCGGCAGCAGCATCGCGGGCACCGTCACCCATCGGAGCCGGGCCAGCTCCCGTCCGTAGTAACGAAGTGCGAGGAGCACTGCGCCTTTGCCCGGCGCCTCGTGCGATTCAGGCGATCCCATACCATCCCTGTGTGGTCGTGCGGCAGCCGCCGAATGCTTCTACGGGGAGAAGCCGTTGGTCTCACCGGCCGCGCGGAGCTTCGGTTCGAGTGAGTGCCCTCACTCGGGTTGTCCTGGAACAGGCAAAGCACGACGGCAGGGCCACCCGCGCAGCTCGCGGCGACGCACAGGTGCGAGTACGGGGAGGCCAGGCCGGGATCCTCAGTGTCGCGCGGCGGCGCCCGCGCAGTCCAAGTGTTTTTCTCAGCGAGCGTTTTTCTCAGCCGGCGGCAACTCCGCGTACAGGGACGCGATTCACTCGTGCCGTTCCGTCAGCTGATCGTCCATCTTCTTCCGGCAGCTCTCGTACATCGTGATGCGCTCGCACGGGGCGTGCCCCGCGTGCTCGACTATGGATTGGCCGCCTTCTCTGGTCATAAAGGCCAGGAAGCTGTCGGTCAGTGACCCGGAAAGCGCGCTCTACGTGGTCTTCTTCATCAACGGGCTCGTCCTGGCGAGCTGGGCGCCCCGCATCCCGCAGGTCAAGGAACAGCTTCAGTTGTCCGACGGGCAGCTCGGACTGGCCCTGCTCGGGGTGGCTCTGGGCTCCGTACCGGCCATGCCGGCGGCCGGCTCACTGGTGAACCGCTTCGGCAGCCGGGCCGTGGCACGGACCGCGGTCCTGCTGTACGCCGCGGCCATCGCTCTGCCCGGGCTGGCCCGCTCGCTGACCGAACTCATGGTGAGCCTGGCCGTGCTCGGCACCGCGGTCGGTGCGCTGGATGTCGCCATGAACGCCCACGCGGTGGACGTCGAACGGAGCAGCGGACGAGCCCGGCTGTCCTCCTTCCACGCCCTCTTCAGCGCGGGTGGGCCGGTGCGCTGGTCGGTACGCTCGCCGCGGCCGGGGGCGTGACGCCGCGCGCCCAGTTCACCGCGTCGGCCGTCGTCGCGGTGATCGCCGCCGGGTCGGCGGCGGCCACCCTGCG
>NZ_FMDK01000536.1 GCF_900091995.1 Streptomyces sp. MnatMP-M17 | reverse complement strand
GTACGGCGCGGGCCCCGGGCCCGCCCACGTCGGCGCTCCGGCCGCGGCCGAAGTCAAGGGTGGCCCCACCGGACCGGCCGGCGTGGCCGACACCAGGGCCGCTACCGGGACCGACACCAGAGCCGACACCGGGGCCGCTCGATATACCGGAGCCCACGGGCCCAACAGGCTCACCGGACGGGCCAGATCCACCGGACCGCCCGGAACGGCCGGTGCCTCCAGGCCTGTCGGAGACGCCGGGGCCACCGGGGCCACCGGACCGTCCGGATCCACCAGACCGACCGGGTCCGCCGGAACCGCCGAGGTCACCTGGCAGTCCGACAGCCGGGTTCTCGCCGGTCTCGGCCAGCGCCGCTCGCGCCTGGGAGATCCGTATCGCTTCCATGGTCATGTCGTGGCGCATCTCGGAGCGGCTCCACGCGCGCTCCGCCAGCTCCCACATCGTGGTGAGATGCATCGGATTCGTGCCGGTGACATCGGCCAGCGCCACGACCGCGCCCTTGGGCGCGAGCAGCCGCCCGTTGAGATAGCGCTCCCAGGATGTCTTGCTGTAGCCCGTTCTGTCGGCCACCGCGGCGATGCTCAGACCGCTGCGGTTCACCAGCCTGCGGAGCTGACCGGTGAACTCCTTGACTTCCGGATCGAGTTCGTCCGGTAGCGCCTTCCAACGAGGCATGTGCCTCCCCCTTGTCCCCCCGCGACGTGCCCAACGTGCTCCGCGATACCCACAGGGATGCGCCGGGCCAGGATGGCAGTTCCTACGTCGGCAGCGCACGGAGGCATTTGGGGGCAGTATCGCGCTCCCTTGCGCGCCCCCCGTACCGAACCCCGCGTCAAGTCTCGCATCCGTTGCCCGTTGATCACACCATGGCGGAATGGTCACCTCCATGCATCAGGCGATAGGCAACTCTTGAACCCCTTTGGCGCGTCCATGACGCTGATATCTGTGTCGCAGAACACCGCGGGCGGCACCGCGGACCGGCACCGAGGGCGGACGGCGCCCGTCCTTCCTCGGGGGAGAGGACGGCCGCCGTTCACCTTTCCCACGTCTGCTCGGCGGTTCCGGGACTCGACGGCTCTACGGCTCTACGGCTCTACGGCACGGTCGAGTGGACGATGTCCTCCAGGAACGGGATCTCCAGCCATGGCTTGGGCTGAGTCATGAGCGAGAGCATCACGATCACGACGCCCAGCAGGCCGTACGTGACCATGTCGGTGAAGCGCGAACGCACGGCGAGCATGCCGACGGAAGGCAGCACACGGCGCAGCACGGCACCGCCGATGAGGGCGAGGCCGATCAGGATCGTGCCGATCCGGAACGCCTCGGCGAACGGATGCAGACCGACGATCAGCAGCCCGAGTCCGGTCGTCCCGAGCACGCTGAGCAGCGGCCACTGACGGACGGGCGCAGCCGCGTCTCCCGGAGCGGCCCGTCCGCCGCCCTCGGGCCGCGCGGTGTCCCGGGTGACCGCCGAGAACCGCTGGCTCGTCTCCTCGGGCGCGCCGACGTCAGTGCCCGCGGCACTGTCGGCGCTGTCAGTGCCCGCGGCACTGTCCGTCTTCACCTCATCGGACGCGGCATCCGGAGCGTCCACCGGATCCGGAGCGTCCAGTACCGCCTGCGTCGTGTCCGTCTGCTTCACATCCGTCGGCTCGGACACCTCGGACACCTCGGACACCTCCGGGACCGGCACGGCGGCAGCCGCA
>NZ_FMDK01000815.1 GCF_900091995.1 Streptomyces sp. MnatMP-M17 | reverse complement strand
TCGACCGGCTCGTCGACCGCTGACTCAGGCTCGCGGCCCCCGACGCCCCGCGCCGCCTCGCACCGCCCTCAGAGCGCCCTCTCAGGCGCTCTGAGCGTCTGAGAGCCGCGTCAGGAACTTTCAGGAGCGGGAGAACGAGCCGAGACCTGGAGAAGCCTCCGCCGAGCCGCTCTCAGGCCTCCCCAGGTGGCCGCATGCCCCACTCGACGCGCGGCGCCTGCACCGTCTGAGCCGTGTGAGCCGTGTGAGCCGTGTGAGCAGCGTGCTCCAGCGAGCGGCGGGCCTGTCCGAGTACGAACACGTCCTTCGCGCCGTCCAGCACGCCGCCGGAAGGGTCGTCCGTACCGTCCGTCCGTACACCGTCCCGCTCGGGCAGCAGGGCGTCCCGTACGACCAGCGCGCACAGATACAGCGTGCCCGCCAGATGCAGGGCGATGGCGAGCTGGTACCCCTCCGTGGGCAGGCCCTTGTGGGCGTCGCCGCTCGTCGTGTACGCGAGGTACATCCAGATGCCCAGGTAGTACATGACCTCGCAGGCCTGCCAGATCAGGAAGTCCCGCCAGCGTGGCCGCGCCAGGGCGGCCAGCGGAATCAGCCACAGTACGTACTGCGGCGAGTAGACCTTGTTGGTGAGGATGAACGCGGCGACGACCAGGAAGGCGAGCTGCGCGAAACGCGGCCGGCGCGGGGCCGTCAGGGCCAGCAGCCCGATGCCTCCGCACGCCAGCACCATCAGCACCATCGCATAGGTGTTGACGGTCTCGACCTCCAGTGACTTGCCCGTACACTGTGTGATGATCAGCCAGAACGAGCCGAAGTCCACCTGCCGCTCCTGGCTGAAGGTGTAGAACTTCTTCCATCCCTCGGGCGCAAGCACCATCACCGGCAGATTCACCGCCAGCCATGCGCCCGCCGTGCCCAGCAGGGCCGTCCCGTACTCCCGGAACCTCCCGGCCCGCCAGCACAGCACGAACAGCGGTCCCAGCAGCAGGACGGGATAGAGCTTGGCGGCGGTCGCGAGCCCGATGAGGATGCCGAAGGCCAGCGTCCGGCCGCGGGACCACATCAGCATCGCCGCGGCGGTGAGCGCCACGGCCAGCAGATCCCAGTTGATGGTGGCGGTGAGCGCGAAGGCGGGCGCCAGAGCGATCAGCAGCGCGTCCCAAGGGCGGCGCCGGTGGGTGCGGGCGACACAGACCGCGATGACCACGGCGCAGATCATCAGCATCCCCGCGTTGACCATCCAGTACATCTGCTCGCGGTACTGGATGGAGCCACCCGGTGTGAGCCAGGAGGCGACCTCCATAAAGAGGCCGGTCAGTACCGGGTACTCCAGGTACTGCATGTCGCCGTTCAGCCGGTCGAAGTACGGCACCAGATTGTCGGCGAAGCCACGCCCCAGATAGAGATGCGGAATGTCCGAGTAACAGGCGTGGGTGTACTGCGAGCTGGCGCCCCGGAACCAGGCCCATTCGTAACAGGGCATCTTCTGCGCCATGCCCAGGGCAAACATGCCGATCGCCACCAGTGCGACCACACGCACGGGCGTGAGCCGGCTGCTGCCGAGCCAGGCCCAGCGCCCGACCGGGCCCCCGATCAGCTCGCTGCCGGCCGCGGCGATCTCGTCCCGCCGGGTGGGGGACACGACCGACCGGTCCTGGTGCACGGTTGTCTCTTCTGCGCTCGGCATGGCGCCCATCCTGCCGTACGGGGCTGTGGACGCGGCGAGGGCCGCCGCACGGTACGCACAGTGAGTCTGTACGTAACCGGTGCGACGGCCCTCGTGTCGGGCGCGCAGGACGCCGCCGGAGGCGGACGCCGTCAAGAGCGGGACCGTCGGTCGGGCCGGGCGGCCAACCGCCGCTCCTGTCCCGGCCCTGGACGGCTATCCTCCGGAGCCGCTGAAGATGCCGCCACCGCTGCCGTCCTGGCCGCCCGGATCGGTGCCGGTCGCCGTCGGGGATGTGCTGGCCCCGCCGTTACTGCCTCCGTTGTTCCCGCCTCCGTTGTTACCGCCCCCGTTGTTGCCGCCCTGATTGCCTCCGCCGTTGTTGCCACAGCCGAAGATCTGCTCACAGGTGTCGCTCGGGGTCGGCAGGGACTCGGACGGCGTCTCGGACGGCGTTTCGGAGGGAGTCTCCGACGGCGTCTCGGACGGCGTCTCGCTCGGAGTCGGGGTCGGGCTGGCGGCGCCTCCGCCGTACCAGACCTCACCAATGGGTTCGGGCTTCGGGAACGCCTTGACCGGCTCGTTCTTCAGCGCCTCCGCCATGTAGTCGTGCCAGATCTCGGACGGGAACGACGCACCGTGGATCGACTCCTGATCACCGGTGCCGTACATCTCCAGGAATTTGCGCTTCTTGTTGTTCGCGTCGTCGTCCATCCGGTACATGTCGATGGCGGTCGAGAGCTGCGGGGTGTAGCCCACGAACCAGGCCGACTTGTTGCCGTCGGTGGTACCGGTCTTGCCGGCCACCTCACGTCCTTCGAGCCGGGCGTTCTTGCCCGTGCCTTCCTCCACCACGGTCTTCAGGACATCCGTGACATTGTCCGCGACCTGGGCGGAGAACGCCGTCTTCCCCGCCCCCTCGTGCTTGTAGAGGGTCTTGCCGCCCTTCGTCACCTCGGTGACGGAGTACGGATCGCGCTGCTTGCCGCTGGACGCGAACGTGGCGTAGGAGGCGGCCATCCGGATGGCGCTGGGGTCGGAGATACCGATCGAGAACGACGGCACATCGGACTTGGCGAGAGAGCCCTCCAGCAGGCCCGCCCTGATCGCGGAGTCGCGTACCGCCGGAATGCCGACGTCCATGCCGAGCTGGACGAAGGGGGAGTTGGCGGACTCGCGCATCGCCTCACGCAGATCGATGTCGCCGTACGACTCATTGCCGTCGTTGGTCTGGAGCCACTCCTTCCCTTCCTCGTTGGTCCAGATCGAACCGTCGTAGTTCTTGATCTTCAGCTTGTTGTCGCCGTTGTAGATCGTCTTGTCCGGCGAGACCGGAGTGCGCTGGTCCAGGCCCTGGTCCGGCCCGCCCTGGGGATCGCGCACGCCCTTCTCCATCGCCGCGGCCAGTACATACGGCTTGAAGGTCGATCCGACCTGCGCGCCTGTCTGGTCGGCGTTGTTGGTGAAGTGCTTGGTGGCGTCCTGGCCGCCGTAGATGGCGACGATCTTGCCGGTCGCCGGCTCGACGGAGGCGCCGCCGAACTGGACATGCTTATCGGTATCGGGGCGCTTCTTGGGGTCGATATTGGCGTCGTAGACCTTCTCGACCGCTTTTCTGAGCTGCTCGACCTTCTCCTTGTTGAAGGTCGTGTGGATCTCGTAGCCGCCCGTGGTGAGCTGATCGGTCGTGATGCCGTGCTCGTTGTTGTTCACGAAGTACGCCTTGGCGAGGTCGACCAGATAGCCGATCTGTCCACCGAGCTGCGCGTTCTTCTTCGGCGGGTCCGGCATCGGGAACTCGGTGTACTTGGCGCGCTCGGCGGCGTCGAGACGGTCGTCCCTGACCATCTCGTCGAGAATCCACGACCAGCGCTTCGTGGCCCGCTCGGTATTGGCCTCGACGGTGGCGGACGGGTCGATCTCGGTGGATCCGGCGGGGTCGTAGTAGGTCGCGCCCTTGAGGAGCGAGGCAAGGAAGGCGCACTCGCTCGGGTTCAGCTCCTTGGCGTCCTTGCCGTAGTACGTACGGGCCGCCGCCTGGATGCCGTAGGCGCCGCGTCCGTAGTACGAGGTGTTCAGATAGCCCGCCAGGATGTCGGGCTTCTCCATGTCCGTGCCGACCTTCATGGCAATGAACATCTCTTTGAACTTACGGCTGAGAGTCTGGCTCTGGTCACCGAGCCGGGCGTTCTTGACGTACTGCTGGGTGATGGTCGAGCCACCCTGTGTGTCGCCGCCCATGGCCATGTTGAACAGTGCCCGGCCGATGCCCATGAAGTCGACGCCCGGGTCCTCGTAGAAGGACTTGTTCTCGGCGGAGATCACCGCGAACTGCATCGCCTTCGGGATGCTTTCGATCCCGACGATCTGCCGGTTGACCTCACCACCGGTGGCGACCATCTGGGTGTTGTCGTCCCAGTAGTAGACATTGTTCTCGGCCTGCGACGCCTGGCTGTCCTTGGGCACCGAGACCACGGCGTACGCGATCGTCCCCGCGGCGAGGACGGAGCCGAGGAAACCGATCGACAGGGCGGTGGTCTGCCTCCAGGACGGCACCCACCGGCGCCAGCCGTACTTG
>NZ_FMDK01000814.1 GCF_900091995.1 Streptomyces sp. MnatMP-M17 | reverse complement strand
TCGAACCAGTGACCTCTTCGGTGTGAACGAAGCGCTCTCCCACTGAGCTAATCGCCCGGGCGCACCGCACACATTACCCCATGTCAGCGGTGCTCCACGACGCGTACCGGAGCACCCGGACCAGGGCAGCCGGATCAGTCGTCGCCCGGATCAGTCGTCGATCTTCCAGGGCATGACGATCCCCAACTTCCAGACGTAGACCGCGAGCAGCACGACGACGATCACCAGACCGACGGTGGTGAGGATCATGTTCCGCCGCCGGACCTTGGGATCGAGCGCCTTCTGGGTCGCCTCCGTCACCTTGCGCCGGGTCCAGCGCAGCACCAGCTGGGCCCAGACGAACTCGGTCGCCCAGATCGCCATCCCGCCGAAGATCACCAGCCAGCCGGGGCCGGGCAGCACCAGCATGGCGACGCCCGCGCCGACCACCGCGAGACCGACCAGGAAGACACCGACCTGCCAGCTCAGATGGAGCGCCCGCGACGCCCGGATGAATCCCGGCGCGCGCGAGCCCAGCTCACGCTCCGGCGCGGCTTTCGGATCTTCCGTCGTCACATCCCCGACGGCGGCCTCCGGCGTCGTCGGAACGACGACCTGCCCCCGCTCGTCACTCTCCGCATGCATAAGGCCCAACCTACCCGAACCGCTCACATCACCGGAATGGCCGTATGACCTGAAGTCACACACCGCTGTACGAGGTACCTGAAGGCGCACAAAAGAGACAGAGGGGTTTACAACGGCACCATAGGTGGCATGTCGAATTCGCCGACGTGCGAATCCCCGAGCGCACACTGAGCGAAAGGCCCTGGCGCTTATGAACACCACGGTCAGCTGCGAGCTGCACCTGCGCCTCGTTGTATCGAGCGAGTCCTCACTGCCTGTACCTGCGGGCCTGCGGTATGACACGGCCGATCCTTATGCCGTGCACGCCACCTTCCACACCGGAGCCGAGGAGACGGTCGAGTGGGTTTTCGCCCGCGACCTTCTCGCCGAGGGGCTGCACAGGCCCACCGGCACGGGCGACGTCCGGGTCTGGCCGTCCCGCAGTCACGGTCAGGGCGTCGTCTGCATTGCTCTGAGCTCCCCGGAGGGAGAAGCGTTGCTCGAGGCCCCGGCGCGGGCCCTGGAGTCGTTCCTCAAAAGGACCGACGCCGCGGTGCCGCCGGGCACCGAGCATCGTCATTTCGACCTCGATACGGAGCTCTCACACATCCTGGCCGAGAGCTGAGCCAGGCAGAGGGCTGCTCGGCGCCGTCCGACTCGGGGAGACGGCGCCGCGCGGACAATCGCATACAGGGAGGACACCGGCGCCGACGCCGCGGAACCCACCGCGACGCCGGCGCCGGTGCGTTCCGGCCGTGTTCCACCGCGTACACACTCCATTGCCGTACAAGCTCCATTGCCGACACGTTCCCCGCCCGGCCGCCCGGGGCAGCGGCTAAAGTCAGCGGGATTCGGCGGGCACCGGCCCGCGGCAGGCCAGGGAGCGGATCGTGCTGATTCCCCACGACACCAGGATCGCCCTCGACACCGTGGTCGATCTGGTGAACACCGCGCCGGAGGACGGTACGGGCGGTGCGCGGAACGGCACACCCGACGGCCTCGCGGACATCGAGGCGCTGTACGGCTTCGTACGGAGCCACAGCCTCAGCGGAGTGGGCGACCTCGGCCGGCGCGATCTGCGGGCCGTGCTGGAGGTACGGACGCGTTTCGCGGAGGTGTTCGCGGCACCGGACGCGCGCACCGCGGCCGATCTGATCAACCGGCTGGTCGCCGGCGCAGGGACGACACCGCAGCTCACCGACCACGACGGCTATGACTGGCATGTGCACTACTTCGCGCCCGGGGCCTCGGTCGCCGATCATCT
Organism: Streptomyces sp. MnatMP-M17; assembly: GCF_900091995.1. Taxonomy (GTDB): domain Bacteria; phylum Actinomycetota; class Actinomycetes; order Streptomycetales; family Streptomycetaceae; genus Streptomyces. The sequence goes on along the minus strand of NZ_FMDK01000814.1, from coordinate 4,798 downwards.
CGCCGCCGACTGCGGGATGGCGCTGGCGTTCATGGTCGTGGCCGGTGAACAGGAGCGGCTGCGCCGCTGCGAGGCCCCGGACTGCGGGCACGCGTTCGTCGACCTGTCGCGCAACCGCTCTCGCCGCTACTGCGACAGCCGCACCTGCGGCAACCGGCTGCATGTGGCCGCGTACCGGGCTCGCCGCAAGGAAGCGGCCGGCTGAGCCTCACAGCAGGAACAGATCGTGCACCGCTGCCATCAGCAGCAGCGAGCCGATCACCGTCAGAAAGATCATCAACGGCGGCTGAGACAGCGCGAAAAGGCAACCGCGCTGCTCATCGGTGGGTACGGGGGTCTCACCCCGGGAGGTATCGAGCATCTCGGGGCGATCATGACGTACCCCGGACCATGCCAATGACCAACACGCGTTTTCGGCGCGGGAGTTCATCATATTCCGTGGACAAATCACTGGAACCGCCGCCGGAACGGCGCTCACCTGCGATCCTTCCGCGAATACGCGATGCGAAGCCGGTCAGATGCCGTGCTGTCAGATGCCGTGCTTCTTGAGGATGGCCTCGATGTCGCTGAAGTCGTCGGCGGGCTGTGCCGCGCGCTCCTCGGCCTTCGGCTGTACGGCCGGAGCGCTGCCGGGACCGAGCGAGGGCACGGACGCGGCGGGTTCCACCGCTCCCTGCCGTGCCGCCTTGGCGGCCTCCTTGCGCTGCTTACGGGTGCGGCCGCCGCGCCGCTCGATCGCGCGTGTCGTCATGAAGAGCAGCCATGCCACCGCGAGCACGCCGAACCCCAGCCAGGCCATCGGGCTGAAGGCCGTGTTGGCGGCCCACTTCACGATGCCCGTCATCACCAGGGCCACCGGGACCAGCGCGTACGCCAGGATCCGCGTCGCGGCGAGGAACCGCTTGCGGTAGGCCGTGATCGCGGCGATGCCCACGCCCGCCGCTGACACCGCAGAGCAAATGGTCTCGGCAATCATCGGTTCCTCCAGGCAGAGCGCGTCGTCGGCCGAACACCTTTCCGTACTCCATCCTGCACCTGACCACCTGCTCGGGGCCACGGTGGAGAACGGCGTCCGGCGGATCTCGGGGAGAACTGGGGGATGTCATCCTCCCCAGGTCCCGGTTTTGGGCCCGGGTGCCGCGTCCGGGAGACTGGCCTCCATGAGCGACTTCATCAGCGCCGGATCCCTCGGACCCGTCGTCCTCGATGTCTGGTTCGATCTCCAGTGCCCGGACTGCCACACCGCCCTGGCGGATCTGAACGCGCTGCGTGCCCGCTACGGCGACCGGCTGGAGACACGGCTGCGGCACTTCCCGCTGGAGCGGCACAAGCACGCGTACGCCGCCGCCCAGGCCATGGAGGAGGCCGCCGAGCAGGGCAAGGGCCGGGCCTACGCGGAAGCCCTGCTCGCCAGGACCGCGGAGCTGAGCGCCGGAGGCGAGCCCGTACTGCTGGAGATCGCGCGCGAGCTGGGCCTGGACGTGGAGGAGTTCGACACCGCCCTGATCGACGGCCGTCATCTGCTGGCCGTCGACGCCGACCAGGCCGAGGGCAAGGCGATCGGCGTGACCGGCACCCCGACCTATGTCATCGACGGCGAGCGCCTCGACGGCGGCAAGAGCCAGGAGGGACTGCGCGCCCGGATCGAGGAGATCGCCGACCGGCTGCTGGCAGGCGAGAGCGCGTAGGGCCGGATCCCGCGCACCGGGCCCGGCTCGGCGGGAGCGCTGGGAGAAGGCGGGCGCTCAGAGGAGCGGCTTGAAGAAGTTGCGCTGGGTCGTCCCGTATCCGAGCGATTCGTACAGCCGGATCGCCGGTGTGTTGCCCGCGAAGACATGGAGCCCGAGCAGTTCGGAACCGGCTTCCAGGGCTATCCGCTCGGCGTGCAGCATCAGCGCCCTGCCGTATCCCTTGCCGCGCAGGTCCGCCCGCACGGCCACGTCGTACACATACGATCCGGGCCTGCCGGCGCGTACCTCACGAGAGGCGACCCAGACATGGCCGACGGCGCTTCCGCCGTGGACCAGGACCTGCAGTGCGGCGCCGGGAGTGGCGAGCCCGCCGGGCAGCAGCTCCCGGTGGCTGGCCTCCGACTTGGCGCGGGCCTGCTCGGGCGGTGTGCCTCGGTCGATCCAGCTCTGCGCATAGCTCTCGACGGACTGCGCCGCCCAGGCCGCGTACTCCGACTCGTTCATGGGACGGCCTGCCACGCCCTCCGGGAGGGCGGGCGGTTCCGGCGGGAGCTCTTTGTCCATGTTGCGACCGCGTTCGACATAGCCGAGGGACTCCAGCATGCGCAGCGCGGCCACGGCGTCGGGCGGTACGGAGGCCATCACCTGGTCGCAGCCCCAGCCGCGCAGCACCTCTTCGGCCGCGAGCGCGGCGACGGTGGCCCGGCCGCGCCGCCGGTCCGGTTCGTCGATATGGAGCGCGCGGATGGTCCCGGCCTTGTGGCCGAAGCCGGGATCCGTGGCGATCTCTACCGTACCGACGGGACGGCTGTTCACGCAGACCTCGTAGGAGCGTGACTTTCCGCCGTCGTCGGTCTGCCGGAGCGGCCCGGTCGGCCGCAGGGTGGTGGTCATCAGGGGAGTTGTACCCGTCGCGCGCGGTGGAGTCATCTGGTTTACGGATTGGAGCTGCCCGAGAGTGTCCAGGCCCTGTCCGGCCGCCGGACGGACGGACGGGCCTAGGGATCCAGGTCCGCCGCGGCGCGCTCCTCGAAGAGGCGCATCGCCTTGCTGGTCACCGGGCCCGGCGCGGTGGGGAGTTGGCGGTCGTCCACGCGGTGGACGGCCTGTACATCGCGCAGCGTCGAGGTCAGGAAGATCTCGTCCGCGCGCTCCAGAACGTCCAGCGGCAGATCGGTCTCACGGGCGCCCGCCCACTCGGCGGCCAGGGCGCGGGTGATACCGGCGAGACAGCCGGAGGCGAGAGGCGGAGTATGCAGCTCGCCGTCGAGCACGACGAAGACATTGGAGCCCGTGCCCTCGCAGAGCGCTCCGACGGTGTTGGCGAAGAGCGCCTCGGAGGCGCCGTGTTCGTGCGCGCGGGCGAGCGCGACGACATTCTCGGCGTACGAGGTGGTCTTGAGCCCGGTCACCGCGCCGCGTTCGTTCCGTGTCCAGGGAACGGTGATGACGGCGGTGGTGTCGGGACGGCGTTTCGTCGCGCTCGCCGCGACGACCAGGGTCGGGCCCTCGTCGCCGCGGTCGGAACCGAGCGGGGAGAGTCCGCCGGTGCAGGTGATCCTGAGCCGTCCCAGCTCCATGGGATTCGCGTCGAGCACGGCCGTACAGGCGTGCCGTATCTCGTCCAGGTCGGGTTCCGCCAGCCCGAGACCACGGGCCGAGCGGGCCAGCCGGTCGAGATGGCGGGTGAGGGCGAAGGGCCTGCCCTGGACGGCCTTGACCGTCTCGAAGATTCCGTCGCCCACGGTCAGGCCGTGATCGAACACGGACACCCGGGCGGCTTCGGCCGTCAGCAGTCCGCCGTTGACCCAGATCCTCATGACGCGGTCCTTCCGGTCGCCTCGTACCCGCCCGACTCGTACACGCCCGACGCTATCGCGAGCAGTCTGGACGCCTTCAGTTCGGTCTCCTCCCACTCCCCCTCGGGATCCGAGCCCCAGGTGATCCCGGCGCCCGCGCCGAAGCGCAGCACGGGTCCGGCCTCGGTGGCGCGGTCGATCCAGAACGTACGGATCCCGACGGCCAGGGCGCCGGTGCCGCGGTCCGCGTCGACCCAGCCGATGCCTCCGCAGTAGGGACCGCGCGGTGCCGTCTCCAGCTCCTCGATGATCTTCAGGGCGCTGGACTTGGGCGCGCCGGTGACCGAGCCGGGCGGGAAGGCGGCCGGGAACAGATCCGGCCAGCCGGCCTTCTCGGTGAGTTCGCCGCTCACGGTCGAGACGAGATGGACCAGTCCCGGGTGGGACTCCACCGCGCAGAGCGCCGGGACGGTGACGGAGCCGGTGGCGCAGACACGGCCGAGGTCGTTGCGTACGAGGTCCACGATCATCACATTCTCGGCGTAGTCCTTCGCCAGCAGATCGGCGGCGGTACGGCCGGTGCCCTTGATCGGGCCCGACTCGACGGTACGGCCGTCACGCCGCAGAAACAGCTCGGGCGAGGCGGTGGCGATCTCCACACCGTGGCCGGGCAGCCGGATCGTTCCGGCGTACGGAGCCGGATTGTCGCGCGCGAGCAGCGACGTCAGCGCGTCGACGTCGGAGGCGGCCGGGTCGGGCAGCGGCGCGGAGAGGACGCGGCAGAGATTGACCTGATAGACATCGCCGGCCGCGATGTGCTCACGGATGCGCCGTACGCCCTCGGTGTACGCGGCGCGGTCGAGGGACGACGTCCAGTCACCGGGACCAGGTCCGAGCCACCGGCCCGGTACGGGGATGGGCACGGGCTCGGCCCGTACATCATCGAACCTGGCACAGGTGAGCCGGCCCTCGAAGTCCGCGGCGACGGCCCAGAAACCGGCGGATTCGAGCGCCTCCGGATCATGGGTGACATCCCGCAGGTCGGTGGCGACGAGGGCGCCGAAGCGGGCCAAAGGAGCGAGATCGTGCACGGTTGCGAGTCTAGAACAGCCGCTGTTGGGCCGCTCCGGGCCGAACGCACGGCGAACGCACCGCAGCACGCTGCGCAAACGCGTTTTTGTGCTGGCCCCGGAATCCGCTAGAGTTCAACACGTCGCCGGGCCGTCCAGACGGGCCGGGAAACGACAGGCGGACGTGGCTCAGTTGGTAGAGCATCACCTTGCCAAGGTGAGGGTCGCGAGTTCGAAT
>NZ_FMDK01000822.1 GCF_900091995.1 Streptomyces sp. MnatMP-M17 | reverse complement strand
TCAGCCGCTCCCGCGGCGGGCGCTCCCTCACCCAGCCTGATCCAAACGAAAGACCCTAGGCGCCCGCGCCCGGAAATCGGGCACTCCTGCAGCCCGAAACGGGCCTCCCGGCGCCGCCGGGCATGCTGAAACCGTCTGTCTTGGGCGATCCCCCGCGTCGCCCAAGACAGACGGCAGCCCCGTTGACCAGGCCCGATGAGGTCTGAGACGGGACGCACTGAGTATATTGGCTGAGAGCCAGTCAACGCAGGAGCCAAGCATGTCCCCGCGGAGCCCATCGGTCAATGAAGAGCTACGCCGGCGTTCCCGGGAGCGGCTGCTGCAAGCCACGGTGGAGCTGGTCGCCGAGCGCGGTTACGAGGCCACGACGCTCGCCGACATCGCCGACCGGGCCGGTTCGGCGCGCGGTCTCATCTCGTACTACTTCCCGGGAAAGCGGCAGCTCCTCCAGTCCGCCGTGCACCGGCTGATGCATCAGACGCTGGCCGCGGCCCTGGGACGCGAGCCGATGACGGACGACGGGCGCGAACTGCTGGCACGGGCGATCGACGCCATCCTCGGGCTCGCGGCCGACAGCCCCGTACTGATGCGGACACATATGGCCGGCATTCTCCAGGCCGAGGGCTTTGTGCAGTGTCCGGAACAGCAGCGTCTCGCGGCCCTGCTGCGCGAGACGGTGTCCAGATACGGATCGCCCGACCCGGACGGCGAGTATCCGATGCTGCGCGCCCTGCTGATGGGCGCGGTCTTCGCGGTGCTCATGCCGGGCGCGCCGATGCCGCTGCCACGGCTGCGCGCCGAGCTGTTCCAGCGCTACGGGCTGGAGTGGGAACTCGGCGTTCCGCCGGGCGGTGAACCGCCCGGCGGAACGGATCAGGGCACCACCGCTCAGTCGCGGAAGTCCTCGAAGTAGTCGGGCTGCGTCTGGACGTTCAGCTCGTCCATCCGCACCTTCTTCGCGTCGTCCGTCCTGCGGTCGTTGAGCTGCAGTACGTCAAAGCCCTTGGCGATGTCGTTCGAGTAGATGTAGCCGTTGTAGTAGTAGGCCGACCAGGGGCCGCCGGTCACCATCTGCGTGGCCGAGAGCGGTCCGCGCTCGAAGTAGGCGATCTCCTTGGGCTGGGAGGAGTTGGTGAAGTCCCAGACCGAGACACCGCCCTGGTACCAGGCCTGGACCATGATGTCGCGGCCCTCGACCGGGATGAGCGAGCCGTTGTGGGCGACACAGTTCTCGGTGTCCGCCTGGGGGCGGTCGATCTTGAAGTAGCTGCGGAAGACCAGCTTGCGGTCGTCGCGCTTGCCGACGATGTCGTAGATGCCGTCGGCGCCCTTGTTCGGACCGACGGTGTCGTTGCAGGTGGCAGCGCCACCGCCGCCCAGCTCGTCGGTGAAGACGACCTTGTTTGCATCCTGGTTGAAGGTGGCCGAGTGCCAGAAGGCGAAGTTGACGTTGTCCTGGACCCGGTCGATCACCTTGGGTCGCTCGGGGTGCTTGATGTCGAAGATGATGCCGTCACCCATGCACGCACCGGCGGCCAGGTCCTTGGAGGGCAGCACCGTGATGTCGTGGCAGCCGGTGGTCGCCGAGACACCCGGGTTGGTGGTCCCGCCCGGGTTTCCGCCGTCCGGGAAGAGGTTCGGGAAGTTCACCACCTTGGCCCGCTCCGGAGCCTTGCGCGGCACCTTGATGATCGAGATGCCGTCGTGCGGCGGCTGGCAGTCCGGGAACGTCGTGCTCGGCGAGTACGACGAGACGTAGACGTAGACGTTCTTGCGCTCGGGGATCAGGGTGTGGGTGTGCGAACCGCACGCGGTCTCGACGGCGGCGATGTACTTGGGGTTCCGGATGTCGCTGATGTCGAAGATCTTGATGCCCTCCCAGGACTCCTTGATCGTCGCCGACTGGGCGACGCTCGTGCAGGAGTTGTCGCTGCGCGAGGAGTCGGTGGAGAGGAAGAGCAGATCACCGGAGACCGAGACATCGTTCTGCGATCCCGGGCAGAGCACCTGGGTGACGGTCTTCGGGGACTTCGGGTCGCTGATGTCGAAGATCCGGAAGCCGTCGTAGTTGCCCGCGAAGGCGTACTTGCCCTGGAAGGCCAGGTCCGAGTTGAGCCCCGTGATCAGGTCCTTGGGGGCGTTCGACAGATGCTTGATGTTGTCGCTGTGGACGATTTCGTCCACACCGGGTATCTCGTCCTGCTGGATGGCCGCCTTCACTTCGGCGGCCTGGCTGGAGGAGATCTCCTTCGAGGCCGGGCTGTCACCGGGGTCGGGTGTGGCGACCGCCGGTGCGGCGGTCAACAGCGTGGCGAAGAGTCCGGCCGCGGCTGCCGCCACGCCCAGACGTCTACGCCGCACGCGAGTGGTGTGCAACGAGATCACTGCGGTCCTCCCTTGTATCCGTTCACAGTTGAACGGGTCACGGACCTCGGCAGTATCGTCCCTCTCATGTACATCTCAACAGATGGCAACACAGACGTAATGAAAGTTTTTGATCACTCGTATGTCGAAGCGTGCTAGGAAAGTTTCACCACATCAAGTGCAGTAGGAGGTCGCCGTGTTGATCCACCACAGGAGTCAGCGTGTCCGCAGGGCCGCTCTCGCGGCGGTGGCCGCCGTCGCCGTACTCGCCCTGGGAGCCTGCGACTCGGGGGACGGCGGCAAGAGCAAGTCCAAGGACGACAGCGCCTCGGTCGTGGTGGCGCCGGGAAAACCGGGCGAGCCCGCGAAGACGCTCTCCGCCGAGGAGGCGGCGAAGGCCGCACCGGACAACACGCCCAACTCGGCCGACTACACCTATGCGCAGATGATGATCGTCCACCACGGTCAGGCGCTGAAGATGACCGAACTCGCCGGGACCCGGGCCGGATCGAAGCCGGTGAAGCTGCTCGCGGAGCGGATCGCCGCCTCGCAGAAGCCGGAGATCGATGTGATGGACGCCTGGTTGAAGAACAACGGCGGGCCGAAGCCGCAGCAGGGCCATGACCACCACACGATGCCCGGGATGGCCACGGAGGCCCAACTGGCCCAGTTGCGGGCGGCGAAGGGCAAGGCCTTCGACGAGCTGTTCCTGAAGCTGATGACGGCGCACCACCAAGGTGCGATCACCATGGCCACGGAGGTGCTCACGGACGGCAAGAACGTCATGGTCGAGGAGATGGCGAACGAGGTCATCGCCCAGCAGACCGTCGAGATGAACCGTATGCGTTCGATGTGACCTTATGCGCTCGATGCGAGCGGGCCGCCGGGAGCCGGTGGCCGCGGCGTTGTCAGCGTCTGTGGTGACGCGGTGTCAAGTGGCCCTCGTCGCGGGCGCCCGCGATCAGCTTCAGCGACTTGCGACGGCTGAACCCGGTCGCCGACATCACCGCGAGCACCGGATCCTGGCCCGCCTGCTGGGCCGCGCGGTA
>NZ_FMDK01000810.1 GCF_900091995.1 Streptomyces sp. MnatMP-M17 | reverse complement strand
CCCGAGCAGCGGCGGCAGCTCCCGCCACATCGACGCCGTCATCGCGTTGCGCTTGGCGGGATGGTGGATCACGACGGTCGCGATGCCGTCGGAGACGGTGTGCAGCAGCTGCGGCTCCATGCGCCGGATGCTATCCCCGGCCCGGCAATCGCCCGCCGCTGCCCGCCGTTGCCCGCGCCCGCCGTGCCCACTGGACCGCTCCTGAAGCGCCAGTGAATGATCGCGTGCGATCGCCCTGGCGGTCCACTCGATCGAATGCGGTCATCCTCCGCCAATTACGGCTGACTTCTGTTCAGTTGCCCGGTGCGGACAGGCCCGTTCCCAACACTCGGTATCCGCTGGCCGACACCGGTCGAGCCACAGGCCGAAACAAAGCCGCAGGTCGAAACAAGGGTGGGTGCCGCAAGGATGGAGAGCCGCGGGAGTGTGCCGGCCCGGCCGGTGTCGTACGAGGGAGTCTGGCGGTTCACCGCTCCGGCCGTCGACGTCTCCGTACCGCAGGCCAGGCACGCCGTACGCGATCTGCTCAAGCGCCAGCGCGTACCGGTCAGGGACACGGTCGTCCAGAGTCTGCTGCTCATCGTCTCCGAGCTGGTCACCAACTCCGTACGGCACGCGGCCCTGCTCTCGCCGGAGATCGGTGTCGAGGTCACCATCGGCGCGGAGTGGATCCGCGTCGCGGTCGAGGACAACCACCCGTACCGGCCCAAAGCCCTGGAGACCGATCACGCCCGGACGGGCGGGCGCGGACTGCTGCTCGTACGGGAGATCACCCGCGAGGCCGGCGGTAGCTGCGCCGTCGAGCACACCGCCGGCGGCGGGAAGATCATCTGGGCGACGCTGCCGTTCCTGGCCCCGCTCGGCGGTGCGCCGGCGTGCGAGGACGTCACCAGCCCCCGGCAGGCCCTGTGAGCTCTCTGATTGCCGGCCGCGCCGCGTCCAGCACGGTCATGAACCATGCCGAGAACGGGTCCCTGCCATGGCGCCCGGCCAGCTCCGCCGGAGTCACATAGACCGTCTCGTCGACCTCTTCCGGGTCGGGCCGCAGCGAGGACTGCGCCATCCCGACGAAGAGATGGTTGTACTCCTGCTCGACCAGTCCCGACGCCGGGTCCGGGTGGTTGTAGCGGACCGTGCCGGCCTCGGCGAGCAGCGAGGGCGAGATGCCCAGCTCCTCGTGGGTACGGCGGGCCGCGGCGGCGAACGGCGCCTCGCCCGGGTAGGGATGTCCGCAGCAGGTGTTCGACCAGACACCGGGGGAGTGGTACTTACCCAGCGCGCGCCGCTGGATCAGCAGCCGTCCCTGTTCGTCGAAGAGGAAGACGGAGAACGCCCGGTGCAGCAGGCCGGGCGCCTCATGGGCCGAGAGCTTCTCGGCGGTGCCGATGGTGTTGCCGTTCTCGTCGACCAGCTCCAGCATGATCGTTTCCTGAACGCCGTTCGACGAGCTGTTCGCCGTAGTGACTGGTGTGGTCGGCATAACCATCCTTCGCTTCGGGCCTCAGCCCCCAAGTCTGCCGCACAAAGGCCCTGTGCCAGCACTTCGGGAGCGTGGGCATGTCCGTTCTCCCAGGCCCCCGGGGGTGGGGACGGCAGGACGTCAGTGGCAGAGTTTCGCCTCGTGCTCGGCATGCCCCATCGGTTCGAGCTGGAAGGTGCAGTGCTCGACATCGAAGTGATGGCCGAGGCAGCCCTGGAGGTCATGCAGCATCTTTTCGTGGCCCACCGCGTCCAGCGCATCCTGGTCCACCACCACATGTGCCGAGAGCACAGGCATACCGGATGTGATGGTCCAGACATGGAGATCATGTACGTCGGCCACACCGGGCAGTCCGAGCATATGTGCGCGTACCTCGGCCATATCCACGTCCTTGGGCGCGGCCTCCAGCAGTACGTTCAGTGTCTCCCGCAGCAGCTTCACCGTACGCGGAACGATCATGAGCCCGATCACCAGACCCGCGATCGGGTCGGCCGTCTGCCAACCCGTGAGCAGAATGACACCGGCCGAGACCAGCACCGCGAGCGAGCCCAGAGTGTCCGCGAGCACCTCCAGATAGGCACCGCGCACATTGAGGCTCTCCTTCCGCCCGCGCATCAGCAGGGAGAGGGAGACCAGATTGGCGAACATACCGATCAGGGCGAAGACGATCGTCAGTCCGCCTCTGGTCTCGGGCGGCACGATGAAGCGCTCGACGGCCTCGTACAGCAGGAATCCGCCGACACCGAGCAGCAGCAGACAGTTGGCCAGCGCGGCGAGGATCTCGGCCCGCGCATAGCCGAAGGTGCGGTTCTTGTCCGCGGGCCGGCTCGCGAAGTGGATCGCCAGCAGCGCCATCCCGAGCCCCACACCGTCCGTCGCCATATGGGCCGCGTCGGCGAACAGGGCGAGGGAGTCGGAGGCGATACCACCGATGATCTCCACCACCATCACGGAGAGCGTGATGGACAGCGCGATACGCAGCCGGCCTCGGTAGGCCGCGGTCGCGGTGCCCGCCGGCGGCCCGCCGTGGCTGTGCCCGTGGTCGTGCCCTGCCCCCATGAGACCGCCTTCCGGTCGTCTGTGCGATCTGTCGACCACGCCAGTGAACTACGGGTGGGGGGTATGCGGCAACACGGCACTGAACACCGTTGTCATATGCTCTGACCTGCGGAAATGATCGCAGGTCAGAGCAGCGACGAGATCACCCGACCACGGTCGCCGGGTGGTGCAGCCGCCAGCCCTCCCAAGCCGATTCGACCATCTCGCGTACCCCGTGGCTCGCCGTCCAGCCCAGCTTCTCGGCGATCAGCCCGACCGAGGCGACGGCCCTCGCGGCATCGCCGGGACGGCGCGCCTCCACCACCGTCCCGGCCCGGTGGCCGGTGACCTCGGCCACCAGATCGGCCAGTTCACGGACCGAGACGCCCTCGCCGCGGCCGATATTGACCGTGAGGTCGCCGGCGCCCTCCTGTCCTGCCAGCCGGCGCGCGGCGGCGAGATGGGCGTCGGCGAGATCGGCCACATGGATGTAGTCACGGATACAGGTGCCGTCCGGTGTCGGATAGTCGTCACCGAAGATCCTGGGCGCCTCGCCACGGCTGATCCGGTCGAAGAACATCGGGATGATGTTGAACACTCCGGTGTCCGCCAGCTCGGGCGTCGCCGCGCCCGCCACATTGAAGTAGCGGAGACAGCCGGTGGCGATCCCGTGCGCCTGTCCGGTAGCGCGGACCAGCCACTCGCCCGCGAGCTTGGTCTCACCGTACGGATTGATCGGCACGGCCGGTGTCCGCTCCGTGATCAACTCCACATCCGGCACTCCGTACACGGCCGCGGAGGAGGAGAAGAGAAAGCGCCGTACGCCCGCGGCGACCACGCCGTCGAGCAGCACCGTGAGCCCGTGCAGATTCTCCCGGTAGTACCGCAGCGGCTGCTCGACGGACTCTCCGACCTGCTTCTTCGCCGCGAGATGCACCACACCGGTGACCTTGTGCGCGGCGAGCGTACGGTCCACGGCCTCCCGGTCCAGCAGGGAGCCCCGCACCAGCGGAATCGTGGCGGGCAGCCGCTCGGCGACACCGGTCGAGAGATCGTCGAGCACGACGACCCGCTCTCCCGCCGCGGTCATCACCCGCGCCACATGTGCCCCGATATAACCCGCTCCACCTGTGATCAGCCATGTCATGGCGGCAACCCTAGAGGGTGCCCTCCGGGCACCGGTCGTCGTTTGTCCGGGAGGGCACCGGTGACCGATGATGATCATCGCGCGAACCGTTCCTCAATCAGACCTTGGCATCTGGCGAGTAAACGGCCGGTGAACTCGGCCTTCAGTTCATCCGATAGCCTCTCTGCCGATGTGCCGCCACCCGGATCCCGGGTCCCGACGCCGTGCACCCAGCCCTGTCAGCGCCAAGGAGTGAGTTCGTCTGCCGACCGCCATCCTCACCGGTCCCCCGGTCCCCGGATCGCCGCTCGAAGGCCATCTGCGGTCGCTGGGTTATGACGTACGGACCGCGCCGGGCGCCGAGGAGGCGCGGAGTCTGCTCGCCTCGGCCCCAGCGGCCGAGCGCGTCGCCCTTGTCGACTCCCGTTTCGTCGGCCATGTCCACGCACTGCGCCTGGCCCTCACCGATCCGCGCTTCCCCGCCGCCGCCGTGCCCGGTGCGCTCACCGCCAGGCCCGAGGCC
>NZ_FMDK01000560.1 GCF_900091995.1 Streptomyces sp. MnatMP-M17 | reverse complement strand
GCCCGCGCCCGCGGCTACGGCAGCCGCACCGGCACCGAGCGCGTACGGGCCGACTGGACCACCGGCGCCACCGGCATGATCGGCAAGAGCTACGACGGCACGATCGCCAACGGAGTCGCCGCCACCGGTGTCGAGGGACTGAAGACCATCGTCCCGATCAGCGCGATCTCCTCCTGGTACGACTACTACTTCCAGCAGGGCGCTCCTCTCTACGACTCGGGACCCGAGTGGCTCTCCGACTATGTCGAGAGCCCGGAGGCCCGGGCCCGCTGCCAGGCGGTGCAGCAACGGCTGATCGACGAGGCACCGCGCACCGGCGACTGGACCGGGCTGTGGAATGAGCGCGACTATGTGCGCAACGCACACAAGGTACGGGCCAGTGTTTTCGCCATCCATGGCGCACAGGACCTCAATGTGCGCGCCAAACACCTCGGCCAGTGGTGGGACGCGCTCGCCGACGCGGGCGTGGAGCGCAAGATCTGGCTCTCCCAGACCGGCCATGTCGATCCGTTCGACTTCCGCCGCGCCACCTGGGTCACCACGCTGCACCGCTGGTTCGATCACTATCTCCTCGGCTACGAGAACGGCATCGACCGCGAGCCCATGGCGGACATCGAGCGCGCTCCCGACCAGTGGTCCACCGACCGCGTCTGGCCGCCGCGTACCACCGCGACCACCGCCCTGCGTCCCGGCGCGGGCGCCGTCGCCGGAGTCGGCACCCTGGGCCGTACGCCCGCGAGGCCCGGCACCACCGAGACCTTCACCGACGATCCGCGGCAGAGCGAGAGCGACTGGGCCGCCGAGATCGATATGCCGACCACGGCCAAGTCCGGCTTCATCACCCGGCCGCTCAGCCGTGAGCTTCGGGTGTCCGGCTCCGGTACGCTCACCGTCACCGCCACACCGTCCACCTCGACGGCCCATCTCTCGGCGGTCCTTGTCGACCTCGGGCCCGACACCATCCGGGACTACGCCGCGTCGGGCGAAGGCATCACCACGCTGACCGAACGCACCTGCTGGGGCCCGAGCACCACCGCCGACAGCTCCTGCTACCGGGAGACCGCGGCCAGGACGGCCGAGGTCGACCACACCGTCTTCAGCCGCGGCTGGGCCGATCTCGGCACCTACGCCTCGGCCGGCCACGGCCGCCCGCTGACGCCCGGCAAGCCGTACACCCTCACCATCGAGTTCGCCGCGACCGACCATGTCGTCCCGGCCGGACACCGGCTCGCCCTGATCATCGCCGGCACCGACCAGGGCCTCATCGACCCGCCGTCCACCACTCCCACTCTCACCCTCGATCTGGCCAGGACCTCCGCCGGACTGCCGCTCGTCGGCGGCGCGGCGGCCTTCACCCGCGCCACCACCGGCGCCGTCCCGCCGCACAGCGCACCCCGTGAGTCCCGTCACCACGGCGTGGCCGAGCCGCGCCGGATTCCGCCGATCCCGGGAGACAGCAGCCGATGATCCGACCACGCGCCACAACTCCCCGTGTACGAGGGCTCGTTCTGGCGGTCACCGCCACCGCCCTCGTCACCTCGCTGGCCGCCGTGCCCGCCCAGGCCACCACCACCTCGCCCGCGCCGCCGCGTACCGAATTCGAGACGAACGGCGGGGCCGACTGGACCAGCCAGCCACAGGAGCAGGAGTTCCTGACCGCCGTCGACCGGGGGAGCGAGCGCGCCACGCTCAGCACTATCGGGACCACGAAACAGGGCCGTCCGCTCCAGCTCGTCCGGATCGGCGCCCGGCACGCGGCCACCACCGTGCTGCTCGTGTGCAGCCAGCACGGTGACGAACCGTCGGGCCGCGAGGCGTGTCTGACCACGGTCCGCGATCTCGCCTACACCAAGGACCGCGACACCCTGCGCTTCCTGGCCCGTACGAGCGTGCTCGTCGTCCCCACCGCCAACCCGGACGGCCGGGCCGCCGACACCCGGGGCAACTCCGACGGCGTCGACATCAACCGCGACCACATCGCGCTCAAGACGGCCGAGGGCCGCGCCTTTGCCGCCCTCATCCGCGACCAGCGCCCGGATGTCATCTACGACCTGCACGAGTACGGCGCCACTCCGCCGTACTACGACAAGGACCTGTTCGATCTCTGGCCGCGCAACCTCAACACCGCGACCGGTGTCCACGACGAGTCGAAAGCGCTCTCGGAGCGCTATGTACGGCCCGCCGCACGGGCGGCCGGCCACACCATCGGCACCTACGGGATCTGGACCGATCCGGTGACCGACGAGCCCATCCGGCAGACCGCCGGTGACGGCCAGGAGCGCATCCTGCGCAACGCGGCCGGTGTCAAACACTCGCTCGGCCTGCTCATCGAGAGCCGGGTCAACGCGCTGACCGACGCCGAGAAGGCCGATCCCGCGCTGAACCACCGGCGCCGGGTGGCCAGCCAACTCGACTCGCTGAAGGGGCTGTTCACCTTCACCGACGAGCGCAGAGGAGCGATCGTGAGCGCCACGGCCACCGCGAGGCTGGCCGGACTGAAGGACCGCGGCCCGGTCTACCTCGGCGGTGCCGACAACGAACCGGCGACGCCCGAGCAGATCATCCAGAATCCGCCGTGCGGCTACCGGCTCGACGCGGCACAGTACGCCGACGTCAAGGACGAACTGGCCCTCCACGGTGTGCTGTCACTGCCGCTCGGCAAGGGCGCCTTCGTACCGCTCCGCCAGTCGCAGCGGAATCTGGTCCCGCTGCTCCTGGACGAACGCGCCACCTACCACCTGACCGCAGCGACACCCGCCGACTGCTGATCACGAGTCAGTCCAGCGCCAGCCGGGCCGCGTCCTGCGCGCAGCCCCAGGACACGGTGACGCCCGCGCCGCCGTGTCCGTAGTTGTGCACCAGCCGCGCGCCTCCGGGCAGTGTCACGGCCTCCAGCCGGACCCGGGGGCGCGCGGGCCGTAGTCCCACCCGGTGCTCCAGCACCCGCGCCCCGGCCAGCGTGGGACGGATCCGGGCGCAGCGCGCGACGATCGCCTCGGCCTCGGCCGGATCGGGACGCAGATCCCAGGAGTGCTCCGTCGCCGTGCCGCCGAGCAGCACTCCGTACGGCTGAGGCATCACATAGGTCATGGCGGCGGAGCCGGGAACGGACGCCACGAACCACTCGTCGATGCCCGGGTTCTCCACGACCACCACCTGCCCGCGCACCGGATACAGCGACGCGTCCGCCACCAGCATCCGGGCACCGATCCCGGTGCAGTCCACCACCACGGGCGCCAGTTCCGCCGGCTCCTCGAAGCCCGTCACCGAACGCCGCTCCACCGTGCCGCCCGCCGCCCGCAGCCGCTCCTTCAGATACCGGAGATGGACGGGCATGTCGATCAGCGGAACGGCGGCCCGCAGCGCCTGGCCGAAGCCGGCCGGCAACTCGTCCGCACGGGCCTCACGCAGTCCGGGGACCCGCGCGGCCCAGCTTCCCAGGCCCTCCATCGGGATGTCCGCCATCAGTCCCGGCACGATCCGCACGCCGGTCTCGTCCGGCCGCAGCGCGAGCCGTTCGTACTGGCTCAGCGACGTCTCCAGCCAGGCGCCGACCTCGGCCGCGGGCTCGATGCGATAGGGCCAGAACAGTGCTCCCGCCACCGCCGATGTGGTGCGTCCCAGCGGATCACGCGTCCACAGTCCGACTCGTTGTCCGCTCTCCGCGAGTACCACCGCCGTCGTCAGACCGATGACTCCGCCGCCGACCACTATCACATCGCTCTTGCCGCCGTTCATGTCCGGACCGTAGCGGAATCCGGTGGACGGACAAGTCTCTCCTGCACGATCCTTTTCGCCGAGGAGGCCCACCACCTCGTTAGGATCTACGGTCTGATGACTGCCACGCTCGTAGCCAAGGATCTCGCCGCAGGACACGGCGACCGCTCGCTCTTCTCCGGGCTCGACCTCGTTGTCGCACCCGGCGATGTGATCGGACTCGTGGGTGCCAACGGCGCCGGAAAATCCACTCTGCTCCGGCTGCTCGCCGGACTCGACACGCCCGAGGACGGCGCGATCAGACTCTCGCCGCCCACCGCCGCCGTCGGCCATCTCCCTCAGGAGCCCGAGCGGCGCGAGGGCGAGACCGTACGGGCATTTCTGGGCCGCCGTACGGGAGTCACCGCCGCGCAGACCGCGCTGGACGAAGCCACTCAGGCGCTTGTCGACGGCGCGCCCGGCGCCGACGACGCCTATGCCATCGGGCTGGAGCGCTGGCTGAGCCTCGGCGGCGCGGACCTGGACGAACGGGCCGAGGAGACCGCCGCCTCGCTGGGCCTCACCGTCGGACTCGACCAGCCCATGACCACGCTCTCCGGCGGCCAAGCGGCCCGCGCGAGCCTCGCCTCGCTGCTGCTCTCGCGGTACGACGTCTTCCTGCTGGACGAGCCGACCAACGACCTCGATCTCGACGGCCTCGAACGCCTGGAGAGGTTTGTGACCGGTCTGCGCGCCGGCACGGTCGTCGTGAGCCACGACCGCGAGTTCCTCGTGCGCACCGTGACCAAGGTCCTGGAACTCGACCTGGCCCAGCAGAAGATCACGCTCTTCGGCGGCGGCTACGAGGCCTATCTGGAGGAGCGGGAGACCGCGCGGCGCCACGCCCGTGAGGAGTTCGAGGAGTACGCGGAGAAGAAGGCGTCCCTGGAGACACGGGCGCACACCCAGCGCGCCTGGATGGAGAAGGGCGTCAGGAACGCCCGGCGCAAGGCGACCGACAACGACAAGATCGGCCGTAAGCTCCGCGCCGAGTCCAGCGAGCAGCAGGCGGCCAAGGTACGCCAGACACAGCGGCTGATCGAACGCCTCGACACGGTCGAGGAGCCGCGCAAGGAGTGGGAACTGCGGATGGAGATCGCCTCCGCGGACCGCTCCGGCGCGGTGGTCGCGGTGCTGCGCGCGGCCGAGGTCAAGCGCGGCGGCTTCCAGTTCGGCCCGGTCACGCTCCAGATCGACCGGGCCGACCGCGTCGCCATCACCGGACCCAACGGCTCGGGCAAGTCCACACTGCTGGCCGCCCTGCTGGGCCGCCTCCCACTGGACGCGGGCCACGCGTCACTCGGCTCGGGTGTGGTCGTGGGCGAGGTCGACCAGGCACGCGCTCTCTTCCACGGCCCGGAGACCCTGCTGGACGCGTTCCGCCCGGCCGTCCCCGACACCGAACCGGCCGAGATCCGCACCCTGCTCGCCAAATTCGGCCTGAAGTCCGACCACCTCCTGCGCCCGGCGACCACCCTCTCCCCGGGCGAACGGACCCGCGCCGCACTGGCACTCCTCCAGGGCCGAGGCGTCAACCTCCTCGTCCTGGACGAGCCGACGAACCATCTCGACCTGCCGGCGATCGAACAACTCGAATCCGCGCTGGACTCCTACGACGGCACCCTGCTCCTGGTCACCCACGACCGCCGCATGCTGAACGCGATCCACACAACCCGCCGCCTGGACGTGGCCGCGGGCCAAGTAACCGAGACCTGACCGTTTTGTCCTTAATCGCCGGACGGGCTGGGTGGGTGCCCGCACCCACCACCGGCCCCCGCGCCGCAGGCGCGTAAAGCCCCGCCGCACGGCGGCCCCCGGCCGGGAGACACACCGCGCCGTCAGGCGCG
>NZ_FMDK01000805.1 GCF_900091995.1 Streptomyces sp. MnatMP-M17 | reverse complement strand
CCGACGCGGGCGGCCCGTCTCCGGCCACTCCACCGCCTCCGACAACAACCGCACCGCACCGGAGGACCAGTCCACATGCGACGACGGCCTCTCCGCGTGCAACGTACGCGGCAGTACTCCGCGACGCAGCGCCATCACCATCTTGATCACACCGGCCACACCGGCGGCGGACTGGGCGTGTCCGATGTTCGACTTGACCGAGCCGAGCAGCAGGGCACGCTCCGGGTCGCGTTCGCGGCCGTAGGTGGCCAGCAGCGCCTGGGCCTCGATCGGATCGCCGAGCGGCGTTCCCGTGCCATGGGCCTCCAGGGCGTCGATGTCCGAGGGATCCAGCCGTGCGTTGGCGAGGGCCTGCCGGATGACGCGCTGCTGGGACGGGCCGTTGGGCGCGGTAAGGCCGTTGGACGCGCCGTCCTGGTTGATCGCCGAGCCACGGATCACGGCCAGCACCGGATGTCCATTGCGGCGGGCGTCGGAGAGCCGCTCCACCAGCAGGATGCCGACGCCCTCGGCCAGCGTCATCCCGTCCGCGTCGTCGGAGAACGCCTTGCAGCGGCCGTCCTGGGCAAGGGCCCGCTGCCTGCTGAAGGCGACGAAGGGCGCCGGCGTGGTCATGACGGTGGCGCCGCCCGCGACCGCGAGCGTGGACTCGCCGTTGCGCAGCGACTGGCAGGCGAGATGGAGGGCGACGAGCGAGGACGAGCACGCCGTGTCGACCGTGACGGCAGGGCCTTCGAGCCCGAAGACATAGGAGAGCCGCCCGGACAGCACACTGGGACTGCTGCCGGTGACCATATGGCCCTCGGCCCCGTCGCCCGCGCCGAGTCCGTACTCCTGGTAGCTGGAGCCGATGAAGGTGCCGGTGAGGCTGCCTCGTACGGCCACGGGATCGATACCGGCACGCTCGAAGCTCTCCCAGGTGGTCTCCAGCAGCAGCCGCTGCTGAGGATCCATCACCAGCGCCTCGCGCGGCGAGATACCGAAGAACGTCGGGTCGAACGCGTCCGCCTCATGGAGGAATCCGCCCTGTGTCGAGTACGTCCTGCCCGGCCGGTCCGGGTCGGGATCGTAGAGGCCCTGGGCGTCCCAGCCACGGTTCACGGGGAATTCGGACACCGCGTCCACGCCCTGTGTGACCAGCTCCCAGAGCTGCTCGGGAGAGCCGGCTCCGCCCGGGAAGCGGCAGCTCATCCCGATGATGGCGATGGGCTCGTCATCGGCGGCGCCGGTCGCGACGGGCCCTGCCGTCTCCAGGACGGCGCCGAGGATCTCGGCCCGCAGGTACCGCGCCAGCTCCAGCGGTGTCGGATAGTCGAAGACCATCGTGCTGGGCAGGGTGAGTCCGGTGACCGTGGACAGCCGCTTGCGCAGTTCGACGGCGGTGAGCGAGTCGAAGCCGATCTCGCGGAAGGCGCGTGCCTCCGGTACGCCGTCGGCGGAGCTGTGTCCGAGGACGGCGGCGGCCTCGCTCCGTACCAGATCGGCGAGGAGACGGATCTGCTCGGGCTCGGTCAGGGTCCGTACGCGCGTGACGAACTCCGAGGCCCGGCCGGTGTCGTGTGCGTCGGCGGCGACGGTGAGTGCCCGTACCTCGGGCAGATCGGCGAGGAGGGCGCTGGGACGCGCCGAGGTGAAGACCGGGGCGTAGCGCTCCCAGTCGACGTCGGCGACCGTGACAGTGGTGTCCTGGCCGAGGACCGCCCGGCGCAGTTCGGTGATCGCGGGCCCTGGCTCCAGGAGGCCGAGGCCCTGCCGTTCGAAGGTGGCGGAGACCGTTCCGCCGGCGGCCATGCCCGCCTCGGCCCAGGGTCCCCAGGCGAGGGAGGTGGCGGTCAGTCCCCGGGCGTGGCGGTGTTCCGCGAGGGCGTCGAGATAGGCGTTGGCCGCGCCGTAGGCGCTCTGGCCGCCGCTGCCCCAGACACCGGCGATGGAGCCGAACAGGACGAACAGGTCGAGTTCGCGCTCGCCGAGCAGGGCGTCGAGATGGGCCGCGCCCGCGAGCTTCGCCGAGGTCAGCTCGGCGAATTCGGCGAGGCCGGTCTGTTCGAGCGGTCCGAACTGGCCGACGCCCGCGGTGTGCACCACTCCGCTCAGCGGTGTCTGGTCCGGAATGCCGGCCAGTACGGCGGCGAGCGCGGCACGGTCGGCGACATCGCAGGCGACGATCTCGACGTGCGCGCCCAGCTCCTCCAGTTCGGCGCGGAGAGCGGCGGCGCCGGGCGCGTCGGGCCCGCGCCGGCTGGTCAGTACGAG
>NZ_FMDK01000317.1 GCF_900091995.1 Streptomyces sp. MnatMP-M17 | reverse complement strand
GGTATCTCGCCTCGCGAGGCGCTCGCCATGGATCCGCAGCAGCGGCTGCTCCTGGAGGTGTCCTGGGAGGCCTTCGAACGCACGGGCATCGATCCGACCTCGCTGCGCGGCAGCCGGACCGGTGTCTTCGTCGGCACCAACGCCCAGGACTACGCCCATCTCGTCCTCGCCTCCCGCGACGACATGGGCGGCTACGCCGGCAACGGTCTCGCCGCGAGCGTCCTGTCCGGCAGGCTGTCCTTCGTCCTCGGGCTCGAAGGGCCCGCCGTCACGCTCGATACGGCCTGCTCGTCGTCGCTCGTCACGCTCCATCTCGCCGCACAGGCCGTACGGAACGGCGAGTGCTCGCTGGCGCTGGCCGGCGGAGTGACGGTGATGGCGACCTCGGCGAGCTTCGCCGGCTTCAGCGTCCAGGGCGGACTCGCCGCCGACGGCCGGTGCAAGGCCTTCTCCGACGCGGCCGACGGCACCGCCTGGTCCGAGGGCGCCGGCATGCTGGTGGTCGAGCGGCTCTCGGACGCCCGGCGCCACGGACATCCCGTCCTCGCGGTGCTGCGCGGCAGCGCCGTCAACCAGGACGGCGCGTCCAACGGTCTGAGCGCGCCCAACGGCCCTGCGCAGCAGCGGGTGATCCGCCAGGCCCTGGCCGGCGCCGGACTCTCACCGGCCGATGTGGACGCCGTCGAGGCGCACGGTACGGGCACCACCTTGGGCGATCCGATCGAGGCGGGCGCCCTGCTCGCCACCTATGGCCAGGACCGTGATCCACGGCACCCGCTCCGGCTCGGCACGGTCAAGTCGAACATCGGGCACACCCAGGCGGCGGCCGGTGTCGCGGGCGTGATGAAGATGGTGCTGGCGCTCCGCAACGGTGTGCTGCCGCAGACGCTCCATGTGGACGCGCCGTCCTCGCATGTGGACTGGTCGGCCGGTGACGTACGGCTGCTGACGAAGGCGGTGGAGTGGCCCGAGGGCGACCGGGTGCGCCGGGCCGGTGTGTCCTCGTTCGGGATCAGCGGCACCAACGCGCATGTGATCGTGGAACAGGCACCACCGGTGGAGACCCAGGTGCCCACGGAGGACGGTCCCGAGCGGGCGCCCGACCTGGTACCGAAGGCCGTACCGTGGCCCGTGTCGGCCAGAAGCGCGGTCGCGCTCGACGCACAGCTCGACCGTGTCCGTTCCTTCGCCGCCGCTCCGGCCGCGCCCGGTCCGCTCGACATCGGCTACTCGCTCGCCACGACCCGCTCCGCCTTCGAACATCGCGCGGTACTGCTGGCCCACGGCGACGGCGAGCCGCCGGTCGAGGCGGCCCGCGGTGTCACCGGCAAGGGCCCGCTGGCCGTGCTGTTCTCCGGTCAGGGATCCCAGCGGCTCGGCATGGGACGGGAGCTGTACGCGCGCTTCCCCGTCTTCGCCGAGGCGCTCGACTCCGTACTGGCGGAGCTGGACCGGGAGTTGGCGCGAGAATCGGACCGAGAATCGGCGCGGGAATCGGTCCGCCCGCTGCGCGAGGTGATCTGGGGCGAGGACGCCGGTCCGCTCAACGACACCGGTTTCACGCAGCCCGCGCTGTTCGCCGTGGAGGTGGCGCTGTTCCGGCTGGTCGGCTCCTGGGGCGTCAAGGCGGACTATCTGGCCGGGCACTCCATCGGCGAGATCACGGCCGCGCACGCGGCCGGAGTGTTCTCGCTCGCCGACGCCTGCCGACTGGTCGCCGCGCGGGCCCGGCTGATGCGCGCGCTCCCGGCGGGCGGCGCGATGGTGGCGGTACGGGCCACCGAGGACGAGATCCTTCCGCTGCTGACCGACCGCGTCTCGCTCGCGGCGGTCAACGGCCCGGACGCGGTGGTCCTTTCCGGCGCCGAGGACGCGGTGGACGAGATCGTGGCACGGCTCGCGGCCCAGGGACGCAAGACCACCCGGCTCCCGGTGAGCCACGCGTTCCACTCGCCGCTGATGGAGCCGATGCTGGACGAGTTCCGCGCCGTGGTGGCCGGGCTGGCCTTCGAGCGGCCCGCCGTACCCGTCATCTCGAATGTGACAGGCGCGCTCGCCTCGGCGGCTGAACTGGGCTCCGCCGACTACTGGGTCCGGCATGTCCGGGAGGCCGTACGGTTCGGCGACGGCGTACGGACACTGGCCGGGCGCGGAGTGCGGACCTTTCTGGAGCTGGGCCCGGACGGAGTGCTCTCCGCCCTCGTACCGGACTGTGCCGAGGACCCGGAGATCACCGCGATTCCCGTACTGCGCAAGGACCGGCCCGAGGAGACCACGGCCCTCACCGCGCTCGCCGGGCTCCATGTCCGAGGCGTGCCGGTCGACTGGGCCGGACCGTTCTCCGGCACGGGCGCGCGCCGGGTGGAGCTGCCGACGTACGCGTTCCAGCGTGAGCGGTACTGGCCCACCGTCAGGGCGCTGCCCGGCGATGCCTCGGGACTGGGCCTGGTCTCCGCCGGCCATCCGCTGCTCGGCGCCGCCGTGACGATCGCCGGTTCCGACGAGACCGTACTGACCGGCAGCCTCTCCGTACGCTCGCATCCCTGGCTGGCCGACCACCGGATCGCGGGCCGGACCGTACTGCCCGGCGCCGCCTTCGCCGAACTGGCGATCAGGGCCGGTGACCAGTCGGGACACGACCGGGTGGCGGAACTGACGGTCATGGAACCGCTCGTGCTGCCCGAGCGCCGCGCGGTCATCACACAGGTACGGATCGGCGCGGCCGACGAGTCGGGACACCGTACGGTCACGGTCCACTCCCGTCCCGCAGGACAGGACGGGCAGGACGGACAGGGCGGGCGGGACGCGTGGGAAGGCCAGGACGGCCAGGTCTGGACGGTCCACGCGCGCGGTGTGCTCGCCTCGGCGGACGGGCTGGCCGAGGAGAGCGGTTTCGACACCGCCGAGTGGCCGCCGCGCGACGCGAAACCGATCGAGCCGGCCGGACTGTACGAGCGGCTCACCGCCGCCGGACTCCGCCACGGTCCCGTCTTCCAGGGCCTCACCGGTCTCTGGCGGCGCGAGGGCGAGGTGTTCGCCGAGGTCGCGCTGCCGGCCGAGGCGGACGACGCCACGGCGTTCGGTATCCATCCGGCGCTGCTGGACGCCGCGCTCCGGGCCGCGGGCGCGCTCGACGTGGACGGCGCGGCGCCCACTCCCGTCCCGCTCGCGTGGCATGGACTCACCTTGCACGCCGGAGCGGCCACCGCCCTGCGCGTACGGATCAGTCCGGTCGACCAGGACACGGTGGCGCTGACCGCCGTCGACATGGCCGGTGCGCCGGTGCTCTCGGTGGACTCACTGCTCCTCGGCCCGGTCTCCGGACAGCCGGAGCCCGCGTCCGCCGAGGGCGGCGGCGATCCGGGCGCGCTGTTCACTCTCGGCTGGGCGTCC
>NZ_FMDK01001085.1 GCF_900091995.1 Streptomyces sp. MnatMP-M17 | reverse complement strand
CCAGCTTGTCGAGGATCGGCCGCGGCCCGCCGGCGGGCGGCGCCGGCGGGTAGTACGCGTGGAACATGCCCGCGAGGACGGCCCGGGTGGTGCGCCAGGCGTTGTCGTCCTCGGGGTCGAGCGCCAGGGTGGGCCGGTTGGGGCCCGCGCCGGCGATGAGGGGCGCCAGTGAGGCGGTGAGTTCCTCCTTGCCGCCCAGCGACACCGCGGTGAGGCCGGCCGAGGTGATGTTCGCGATCACCTTGGGGTCGACCACCCCCTCGGGGCTCGCCACCACGACCTCGTGACCGGCACTCTGGAGCGCCCATGCCAGCGGGATGGCCGGATAGAGATGTGCCGATGTCGGAAAGATGGTGAAAAGAACGCGCATCGCTGACCTCTCCGGGACTGCCGGCCCGAGGCCGACGCATACTGTTCGCCCGAATCCTGCGAGGGGCCTCTAAAGAGCCGCTTGTGCAGAGCGGGCGGGGAGCGACCCCCGAGGGGGCTCCGGGTGGCCTTCCCGTCGACGGCCGGTACGGTGGCCAGGTGTCCGTCCTCGCGCGGGCGTTCCGGTGTCGCGGCGCGGTTGTCGCGGCGGCGGTGTGACCGGCACCACCCGCGGGCACCGAACCGGGTCCGCCTGCCGGATCGGAACCGGCGTCGATATCCCGGTGGCCGAAGTGTCCGTACTCGTTTCCGTATCCGGTAATTCCGGACGAAGTTGGACTTGGACCCGGTCCAGATTTTCGGCATCCTCGTAGGACAGCGTAAAAAGGTGAGTCCTTATCACCTCTTTGCCGACCGGGCCGCCCAGGAGTCAATTGACTTGGCAGATTTGCACCCGCGAGACCCTGATCGCTGTACAGCCTTTACTGGCTTGACCTACCATCCCCGCAGGATGACGCACATGGTTGCGGGGGACCCGTGCAGATTATGGACAGTCACGACCGTTCCGGCAGTGCGGACGAGTCGCGGGGCGGCAGACCGGGGGCGGTGGCCCCGCCCGGCCCCAGCAATGACCTTCCCGTCTCCCGGCCCCTGCGCGCCCTCGTCCTCACCGCCCTGCTCGGTTACGCGCTGCTCACCACCATCGGCATCCTGAGTTCCGGCATGTCCCCGACGGCCGAGGCGACCGGTCTGTTCCTCCTGCTGCTGATCCTCGCCCTGCAAGTCGTCCACTCCACACCGGGCCACCATCAGGCGCCGCTGCCCCGAAGATGCCTGACCCTCACCCTCCAGGCGCTCCTGACCTACCTCCCCGTCCTCGTCTTCCAGGCCTACTGGGAGAACATGGCCGGTTACCTGGCCGGCTCCTTCCTGCTCCTTCTGCCACCCCGCGCGGCCTGGCCGCTCTACGCCGTCGTGGGCCTCAGCATGCTCGTCCCCGCGCTCCTCGACGGCCGAACGCTCATCGACAGCGTCCCCTTCTCCCACACCACACTCCTCGCGGGACTCGTCCTCTACGGACTGACCCGGCTGACGGAGCTGGTCACCCACCTCCACACCACCCGCGGTGAACTCGCCCGCCAGGCCGTCACCGGAGAGCGACTCCGCTTCGCCCGTGACCTGCACGACCTGCTCGGCTTCAGCCTCTCCGCCATCATCCTCAAAAGCGAACTCGTCCATCGCCTCATCCCCACCCACCCCCAGCGCGCCATGAAGGAGGTCAAAGAGGTCCTGACCATCGCCGGTCAGTCCCTCGCCGATGTCCGCAAGGCCGCCAGCGGATACCGCGCCATGTCGCTCCAGCAGGAGATCAGGACCGCGCAGACCATGCTCGACGCGGGCGACATCGACGTACGGGTACAGGTCGAACTCGGCACGCTCTCGCCGCATGTCGAGAACGCGCTCGCCACCACGCTGCGCGAAGCCGTCACCAACCTCCTGCGCCACAGCAACGCCACGTACTGCCGCATCGAAGCCGTCCAACACGACGGCCTGGTCCGCCTCGTGATCGAGAACGACGGCGTCGACCCCGGCTACGAGAACCCCGAACCCCACAGCGGCAACGGACTCGGAAACCTCCACACACGCATGACCGCAATAGGCGGAAGTCTCGAATCCGGTCACGGGAAAGACGGCACATTCCGCCTTCTCGCAGAAGCACCCATGAGAAAACCATCCGAAACATCCGTGAAACTGCCGGAAACATCTGCGGAACTCAGGGAGATGAAATTCTCGCGCAAAGGATCAGCCGAATGACCGCGTACTGCTATGACATCAGTACGGACCGGACCCCGCATAACCTCACCACGATCCCGCCCCTCACGGACCGCAGACGGGAGCACAGTGATACGGATACTGATCGCCGAGGACATGAACATGGTCCGCGGCGCCCTGGTCGCTCTGCTGAATCTCCAAGACGATCTCGAAGTGGTGTGTGAGGTCGAACGCGGGGACGAGATAGTCGACATGGCACTCAAGCACCGGCCCGAAGTCGCGATCATAGACATCGATCTGCCCGGCGCCGACGGTCTGTCGGCCGCGACCGAGCTGCGCGAGCGACTCCCCCAGTGCCGCGCCCTCATCCTCACCAGCCTCGGCCGCCCCGGCACCCTGCGCCGGGCCCTTGAGGCCCGGGTCTCCGGCTATCTCCTCAAGGACGCCCCCTCCGCCGAACTCGCCGCCGCTGTAAGGCGAGTGGCCGCAGGACACCGGGCCGTCGACCCGGACCTGGCGCTGGCCGCCTGGGGAGAGTCCGAGAGCCCCCTCACCGACCGGGAGACCCAGGTACTGCGGCTCGCGGCGGAAGGCGCGGAGGCCCGCGAGATCGCCTCCATGCTGCGGCTGTCGACGGGCACCGTACGCAACTACCTGACCACCGTCGTCACCAAACTCAACGCGCGTAACCGGGTCGACGCGATCCGTATCGCCAGGGAGGCCGACTGGCTGCCGTGACGGGATCCGCCGGTCGCGGCCGGACTCGTCGTCCGGCTTTGGCCGGTCACAAGGGTCGCTCAATACCGTGCGGCGGCAGGCAGCCTGCTGCGTCGACGGGAAGGAGCGGCCGGTGGCCGTTGACACGACAGATACGAGCGCCCCCAGGGGTACGGACGGGACGGCTCGTCCGACTCATGAGGTCCGTCGTCGGGACCGGGTGATCATCCGCTTCGCGGGGGACTCGGGTGACGGTATGCAGCTCACCGGTGACCGTTTCACTTCGCAGACGGCGTCCTTCGGCAATGATCTGTCGACGCTGCCGGACTTCCCGGCCGAGATCCGGGCACCCGCCGGGACATTGCCGGGTGTGTCGTCGTTCCAGTTGCACTTCGCCGACCACGACATCCTCACCCCCGGAGACGCGCCGGACGTACTCGTCGCGATGAACCCGGCCGCGCTGAAGGCGAATATCGCCGATGTGCCGCGCGGCGCGGAGATCATCGTGAACACGGACGAGTTCACCAAGCGCGCGATGCAGAAGGCGGGGTACAACTCCTCGCCGCTGGAGGACCGCTCGCTGGACGGCTACAGCGTCCATCCGGTGCCGCTGACGACGTTGACGGTGGAGGCGCTCAAGGAGTTCGGCCTCTCCCGCAAGGACGCGGGCCGCAGCAAAAACATGTTCGCGCTGGGGCTGCTGTCGTGGCTGTACCACCGTCCGACGGAGGGTACGGAGAAGTTCCTGACGGCGAAGTTCGCGAAGAAGCCGGACATCGCGGCGGCGAACATCGCGGCGTTCCGGGCGGGCTGGAACTTCGGTGAGACGACCGAGGACTTCGCGGTCAGCTATGAGGTGGAGCCGGCGTCGAAGGCGTTCCCGACCGGCACCTACCGCAATATCTCGGGGAATCTGGCCCTGTCGTACGGGCTGGTCGCCGCGTCCCGGCAGGCGGACCTGCCCCTGTATCTGGGCTCGTATCCGATCACTCCGGCCTCCGACATCCTGCACGAGCTGTCGAAGCACAAGAATTTCGGGGTGCGCACGTTCCAGGCGGAGGACGAGATCGCCGCCATCGGTGCCGCGCTCGGTGCCTCCTTCGGCGGCTCCCTCGGC
>NZ_FMDK01000804.1 GCF_900091995.1 Streptomyces sp. MnatMP-M17 | reverse complement strand
TCGCCGACGGCTGCCTCTTCCTCGGCCGCCACGCGCCCGCCGACGAACTGCGGCGCCTGGTCGCCGACGGCTTCCCCGTGGTCCACCTCGGCCGCAGGGACGAATTGGAGGGACTGGCCTGGGTCGGCGCCGACTACGTCAGCGCCAGCGTGGAGGTCGTCAGGCACCTTGCCGGACTCGGCCACCGGCGGATCGTGCTCGTACGCGAGGACGACGAGGCCCCCGCGTCCACCGACCGTGAACACGGCTTCCTCAAAGGGCTGGAGGAGGCCGGGCTGCCCGGTGGTCCTGCCGCCGTCTTCCGCTCCGCCGACCCGGAGCACGACCTCACCGCCGAGCGGCTGCGCGGCTGGCTCGACGACGGCGTCACCGCGTTCGTCGCCGAGGAGACCGACACCGGCGATGCCTGGCGCGCCTTGCACAGCGCCGCGCACTTCGTCGGCATCGACTGCCCGCGCGACGCCTCACTCGCGCTGCTCGGCAGCCCGCCGCCGGACCTGTCCGACGGACCGATGCCCACCGGATTCGACGTCCCCAGGCCGCAGTTGGGCGCCGCCGCCGTGCGGATGCTTGCCGCGCTGGTGGCGGGCGAGCAGGCCACGGAACCGCTGGTGGCCTGTGCCTTCCGGCCCGGTACGACGGCGGGACCACCACCCGCCCACCACTGACCGCGACACCGCACCGGCGCCGAGGCACCGGCCGTACCGCACACACCGCGCCACGTACACACCGCACCGGCACCAAGGCGCCCACTGCCGACCGCGCACACACCGCGCCACGTACACACCGCACTTCAAGGAGACCCGTGACATCCGCACCCGACATCCTCATCGTGGGCTCCGGGCTCGGCGGCGTCGCCGCCGCCCTCGCCGCCTGCCGGGCCGGACGCACCGTCGTTCTCACCGAGGAGACGGACTGGATCGGAGGCCAGCTCACCTCCCAGGCCGTCCCGCCGGACGAGCACCCCTGGGTCGAGCAGTTCGGCACCACCGCCTCGTACCGCACCCTGCGCGAGTCCATCAGGGACCACTACCGCCGCTGGTACCCGCTGCGCTCCGAGGCGCTGGCCCTCACCGGTCTCAACCCGGGCGCCGGCCGCGTCAGCAAGCTCTGCCACGAGCCGCGCGTCGCCCTCGCCGTCCTGGAGGCGATGCTCGCACCGCACCGCTCGTCGGGCCGGCTCACACTCCTGACCGAACACCGCCCGGTCGCCGCCGAGGCGGGCGACGACGACACCGTACGGTCCGTCACACTCACCGACCTGCGGAACGGCAGCCGCGTGACGATCGCGGCCCGTTACGTCATCGACGCGACCGAGACCGGCGAACTGCTCGAACTCGCCGGGGTCGAGCACGCGATCGGCGCCGAGGCGCGGAGCGAGTACGGCGAACCGCACGCCCCCGACGAGGCACAGCCTCTCAACCAGCAAGGCATCACGGTCTGTTTCGCGCTCTCCCACCACGAGGGCGAGGACCACACCATCGAGCGGCCGGCCGACTACGACTTCTGGCGCGCCTACCGGCCGGACTTCTGGCCCGGACCGCTGCTCGGTTTCCTCGCGCCCGATCCCCGTACCCTGGAGGCCGAACCGCGCACCTTCGTCCCCAACCCGGACCTCGACCCGCTCGATGTCACCGCCGACCAGTCCGCCGACGCGGGCGACAAGGAACTCTTCGGCTTCCGCCGGATCCTCGCCCGCAAGCTGCACCGGCCCGGCGCGTTCGACTCCGACATCACCCTGGTCAACTGGCCGCTCAACGACTACTGGCTGAAGCCGCTGATCGGCGCCGGCGAGGCGACGTCGGCCGCCGCGCTCGCCGAGGCACGACAGCTCTCGCTCTCGGTCCTGTACTGGCTCCAGACCGAGGCGCCGCGCGCCGACGGCGGCAAGGGATTTCCCGGACTGCGCCCGCGTCCCGATGTCACCGGCACGCCCGACGGGCTCGCCAAGGCGCCGTACGTACGCGAGTCGCGCCGTATCAAGGCGGTCACCACCGTCACCGAGCACGACGTCGCGATCGACATCGTCGGCCCCTACGGCGGCACCCGCTACCGGGACTCCGTCGGCGTCGGCAACTACCGCATCGACCTGCACCCCTCGACCGGCGGAGACAACTACATCGACATCGGCTCGGTGCCGTTCGAGATCCCGCTCGGCGCGCTGATACCGCGCCGCGTCCGCAATCTGCTGCCCGCCGGAAAGAACATCGGCACCACCCACATCACCAACGGCTGCTACCGGCTCCACCCGGTGGAATGGAACATCGGCGAGGTCGCGGGCGCACTGGCCGCGCACTGTGTCGCCGAGGGCGTCGAACCGCGCCAGGTCCAGGCCGAGGACAACCGGTTCGACCAGTTCGCCCGGCTGCTCGACCGCGAAGGAGTTCAGCGCCACTGGCCCGACGTACGCGGCTACTGACGACACCCGGCAACAACGGGACGGAACAGCCGGGCAGGAGCAGCTCCACCTGCCCCGCCCGGCCTACCGCCCGCACCATGCCAACTGTGCACAAGGAGGTGCCCAAGCCATGAACACCCACCGCATCCGCGTCGGCATCGACGTGGGCGGAACCTTCACCGACGCCGTGGCGGTAGACGCCACGACCCTGCGACTGCTGGGACAGGTGAAGGTCCCCACCAGTCACCGTCACGAGGACGGCGTCGCCCACGGCATCGTCGAAGCTCTCGACCGTCTGCTGGAACAGACCGGACACGCCCCGGAGGACGTGGCCTTCCTGGCCCACGGCACCACCCAGGCTACCAACGCCCTGCTGGAGGGCGACGTCGCCACCGTCGGTCTGATCGGCGTCGGCGCCGGCCCGAGCGCCGCGTTCACCCGCCGCCTCGCCGCCTTCCAGAAGCTCGAACTCACCCCGGGCAAGCGGCTGCCGCTCGTCTACGCCCATGTCGCCGACCCCGACGACGCACCCGCCGTACGCGCCGCCGTCGACGCGGTCGTCCAGGGCGGTGCCCAGGTCGTCGTCGCCAGCCAGCCGTTCAGCGTCGACCGTCCAGAAGGCGAGGACACGGTCGTCGCGGCGGCCAAGGAGCGCGGTCTGCCGACGACCGCCGCGCACGAGATCACCTCGCTGTACGGGCTCCACAAGCGCACCCGGACCGCCGTCGTCAACGCCGCGATCCTGCCGCGCATGCTCGCCACCGCCGACCTCGTCGACGCCTCCGTCACCAAGGCGGGCGTCAGCGCCCCGCTGATGGTGATGCGCTGCGACGGCGGAGTGATGTCGCTGGACGAGATGCGGCGCAGACCACTGCTCACCGTGCTGTCCGGACCGGCGGCCGGCGTCGCGGGCGCGCTCATGCAGGAACGCATCAGCGAGGGCCTGTTCCTGGAGACCGGCGGCACCTCCACCGACATCAGTGTCGTACGGCGCGGCAAGGTCGCCGTCCGGCACGCCACGATGCTCGGCAGGACGTCGTACCTGTCGGCGCTCGACGTCAGGACCGTCGGTGTCGGCGGCGGCTCGATGGTCCGCGTCGGCGGCGGCAAGGTCACCGGCGCCGGACCGCGCAGCGCGCATATCGCGGGCCTGCCGTACGCCTGCTTCGCGACCCTGGACGACCTGCGGGACGCGAAGGTCACCACGATCCGGCCGATGGACGACGACCCGGCCGACTACGCGGTGCTCGACGCCGCCGGCGGACGCTTCGCGATCACCATGACCTGCGCGGCCAACGCGCTGGGCCGGGTCCCCGAAGGGGACTTCGCACACTGCGACCCGGCCGTGGCGAGGGCCGCGATCGCGCCGCTGGCCGCCACGCTCGGCACGGACGTCGCCACGGCGGCGGCCCGCGTACTGGACGCCGGCACCGACCAGGTGAGGACCGTGGTCGACGCGATGATCCGCGACTACCGGCTGGACAAGGACATCGCCGTACTCGTCGGCGGCGGCGGAGGCGCGGCGGCCGTCACGCCGCACCTCGCGGCCGTCTCCGGCCAGGAGGGCCGCATAGCCCGCCACAACGAGGTCATCAGCCCCATCGGCGTCGCCCTCGCCCTCATCCGCGAACAGGTGGAACGCATCATCCCGGGCGCCGGCCAGGAACAGATCCTCGCCGTACGGGCCGAGGCCGAGGCCGCCGTCGTCGCCCAGGGCGCCGCCGCCGACGGTGTCGAGGTGGAGGTCACCGTCGATCCGCAGACCAGCACCGTGCGGGCCGTCGCGACCGGTGCCACCGAACTGCGCACACAGGACCGCGCCCACCGGGCCGATGACACCGACCGGCTGCGCGCCGCCGCCGACAGCCTCAAGACCGATCCGGCGTCGGTGCGTGTGCTCGCCGGCACTCCCGCGCACACCGTGTACGGCACCGACGTCCACCGCCGGTTCCGTCCCGACCGCCACCCGGTGCGCGTCGTGGACGCCGATGGCGTCGTACGGCTCCACGCGCCGGACGCCCGGGTCGAGACCACCACCGTCGGCCGCGCTCCCGAAGTCCTCGCCGGACTGGTGCGGGAGGCCACGTCGTACGGCGACGGCGGCGTCCGCGCCCCCGCCCTGCGGCTCCTCCTCGGTTCCCGGATCGCCGATCTCTCCGGTGTGCTCGACCCGCAGCCGCTGCTGGCGCTCGCCCGCAGCGAACTGCGCGCACGTGCCGCCGACGAACCGGTCGTCGCCGTTGTGGAGGTGCGCTCATGACGGCCGCCCTGCTCGACCGCGCCCTGCTCGACCGCGCCGCACTGGCGGCGATCGAGGCGCTCGAAGCGAGCGACGACATCGAGTTCGGTGTACGGCTGCTCACGAACACGCCCACGCACGAAGGCCGCGACCCGGCCCTGCTGCGTCAATGGGCGCGTACCGCCGACGAGTTCGGCGCCGCACTCGCGCCCGTCGCCGCCACGGCCCGTGTCGTGGAGAGCGGCGACGGACTGGCGAAGGGCCTGCTCGCCCGCTACACCTCCCGGCCCGTCCCGACCGTGGAACTGTTCACCGACACCCTGGCCCTCGCCGACGAGCTGATCGACCGGCTCGGCTGGCGCCACTGGTATCCGGCCGGGTCGGTACGGGCGTCGGCGATCGCCCATGAGGCGGTGCACGAACAGCTCCACCACGGACCGGCGAAGACGGTCCTGAAGCGGTCACTCGGCCATGTCGTGCTGCGCGCGGGACGCCACCGCCTGTACGGCCATGTCGCGGGCGCCGACGAGATCGCCGCCCACTCCTACGCCCGCACCGTGTGCGGCCTCGGCCGCAGCCCGCTCCTGCTGACGGCCGCCCTGGCCACCGCCGCCGAAGCGGCCGAACCGCCGTACGGGTCCCGGCACGTGTCCCCGCACGGAAGAAAGAAGTAACGCCATGGGCGTCGTCATCCTTCTTGTCATGGCGGCCGGTGTCGCCGCGATGCTCACCCGCAGACTTCCCACCGCCTTCGCGCTCGTCATCCTGGCCGTTGTCATCGCCTTCCTCGCGGGCGCGCCGCTGACCGGCGAGAACAGCGTCCTGGACACGGTCGTCCAGGAGGGCGCGCCGACCCTCGCCGCCACGATGATCGCGATCCTGCTGGGCTCCTGGCTCGGCAAGCTCCTCGACGAGACCGGCATCGCGGGCACACTGGTCCGCAAGATCGTCGAATTCGGCGGCGACCGTCCCGTCGTGGTCGCCCTCGGTGTCCTCGCCGTCTCCACCCTCGTCGGTACGGTCACGGGCTCGGCGCCCGCCGCGATGCTCGCCGGCATCATCGGCATACCCGCGATGATCGCCGTGGGGATCCCCAAGGTCACCGCGGCCGGCACCATCCTGATGGGCATCGCCGCCGGTATGCCCTTCGAGCTGCCCATCTGGCAGTTCTTCTCCACGGCGCTGGAGCTGCCCGTCGACACCGTGCGCGGCTTCATGATGAAGCTGTTCCCGTTCGCCCTGGCCGCAGCCGTCCTCTTCGTCCTCGTCGAGACCAGGCGACGCGGCGTCGAACACGCGTGGTCCCTCAAGTCCGTGTCCGCGAAGCCCGCTTCGCGCCGCAGACAACTGGGCGACGCGCCCTGGTACGCGCTGCTCACCCCGCTCGTACCGCTGATCCTCGCCCTCGGCCTCGACATCGCGATCCTGCCGTCGATGCTGGCCGGTGTCCTGTACGCGCTGGTCACCACCACCCGGCCGGGCGCGATGAACAAACGGTTGCTGCGGACCCTGTACGGCGGCTTCGAGACGGCGGCGGCACCGATCGTGCTGTTCATCGCGATCGGCATCCTGCTCGCCGCGGTGAAGCTGCCCGGCGCGGTGGAGGCGCTGGAGCCGCTGATCAAGGCGGTCAGCCCGCAGAACCCGGTGCTGTTCGTCGTGGTCTTCACCCTGCTCGTACCGCTCTGTCTCTACCGGGGGCCGCTGAACGTCTACGGCCTCGGCGCGGGCATCGCCGGTGTTCTCATCGCCGCCGGCATCTACCCGGCCGCCGCGGTGCTGGGCCTCGCCACCTCGTACAACCAGGTCTTCGGTGTGTCGGACCCGACCAGCACCCAGACCGTGTGGAGCGCGCAGTACGCGGGAGTCACACCGCAGCAGGTGATGCTGCGGACCCTGCCGTACGTCTGGGCCGTCGCCCTGGGCGGATTCTGCGTCACCGCTGCCACCTATCTGTGATCTCTCACTCCCGGGACGGAGCACGACATGGCACAGCACGACAGCAACGCGCGGCAGCACCACGCCGATGAGCCGCGGAACCCCGGCCGGCGGATATTCCTGCGCGCCGCTGCCGCGACCGCCGCGGCGGCATC
>NZ_FMDK01000799.1 GCF_900091995.1 Streptomyces sp. MnatMP-M17 | reverse complement strand
CCGGCTACCGGCGCGAGACCGAGCCGCTGGTACGGCGGACCGCGCGCGCCTTCGAGGGTTACGACTATGTGGTGACGCCGTCCGGATCCTGCGCGGCCATGGTCCGTCAGCACTATCCGGCCTTCGGCGACCCGGCCGCCACGGCGCTCGCCGCGCGGACCTATGAGCTGACGGAGTTCCTGGTCGATGTGGTCGGCGTGACGGATGTCGGCGCGTACTTCCCGCACACCGTCACCTACCATCCGTCCTGCCACGGACTGCGTCTGCTCGGGCTCGGAGAGCGCCCGCGGAGACTGCTGGAGGCGGTGAGAGGACTGGAGCTGCGCGAGCTGCCGGGCGCGGACGAGTGCTGTGGATTCGGTGGTACGTTCGCCGTGAAGAACTCCGATGTTTCGGCCGCGATGGGCCAGGACAAGGTGCGCAACGCCGTGTCCACCGGAGCCGGTGTGCTCTGTGGCGCGGACAACTCCTGTCTGATGCATCTCGGCGGAATCGTGAGCCGTGAGGACGCCCCGCTGCGCCCTGTGCATCTCGCGGAGATCCTGGCGTCGACGGAAGAGGAGCCCTGGTCATGAGCGGTACATATCTGGGCATGCCGGCGTTTCCGGTCGCGGCCAAGGAGGCCGTGGGCAATGAGACGCTGCGGGCGAATCTGCGGCACGCCACCCATACGATCAGGGACAAGCGCGCCAGGGCCGTCGCGGAGCTGGACGACTGGGCGCTGCTGCGCGAGGCGGGCAAGCGGATCAAGGACCATACGCTGCGCCATCTCGACCGCTATCTCGTCCAGCTTGAGGAGTCGGTGACGGCGGCGGGCGGGGTGGTGCACTGGGCGGCCGACGCCGCCGAGGCCAACCGCATCGTGGCGGAGCTGGTGAAGGCCACCGGCGAGTCGGAAGTCGTCAAGGTCAAGTCGATGGCCACCCAGGAGATCGGGCTCAACGAGGCGCTGGAGGCCGAAGGCATCTCCGCGTACGAGACCGATCTGGCCGAGCTGATCGTGCAGCTCGGCGACGACCGTCCTTCCCACATCCTGGTTCCGGCGATCCATAAGAACCGCGCCGAGATCCGTGACATCTTCCGCGATCGGATGGGCGCCTGGGGCCGTGCGGCTCCCGAAGGACTCTCCGACACCCCGGGCGAACTCGCCGAGGCGGCGCGGCTCCATCTGCGGGAGAAGTTTCTGCGCGCCAAGGTCGGTGTCTCCGGCGCGAACTTCATGGTCGCCGAGACCGGGACGCTCGTCGTCTTCGAGTCGGAGGGCAACGGACGGATGTGTCTGACGCTCCCCGAGACACTGATCTCCGTGGTCGGGATCGAGAAGGTGGTGCCGACCTGGCGCGATCTGGAGGTCTTCCTCCAGACGCTGCCGCGCTCCTCGACCGCCGAGCGGATGAACCCGTACACCAGCATGTGGACCGGCACCCATGACGCCGACGGCCCGAGCACCTTCCATCTGGTGCTGCTGGACAACGGCCGTACGGAGACACTGGCCGACGAGGTCGGCCGGCAGGCGCTGCGCTGTATCCGCTGCTCGGCCTGTCTGAACGTCTGCCCGGTGTACGAGCGGGCCGGCGGGCACGCGTACGGCTCGGTCTACCCGGGCCCGATCGGCGCGATCCTCAGCCCACAGCTCCGTGGCACCCAGAGCGAGATCGACGCCTCGCTGCCGTATGCCTCGTCGCTCTGCGGAGCGTGTTACGAGGTGTGTCCCGTCGCCATCGACATTCCCGAGGTCCTGGTCCATCTGCGCGAGCGGGTGGCGGACCAGGGCGGTAAAGGGCACCGGCTGGAGAAGGCCGCGATGAAGGCGGCGGGCTGGGTCTTCGACCATCCCCGGGTGCTGGCCGCGGGCGAGAGGGCCGCCTCGAAGACGCGCCGGCTCCATCCGTCGAGACTGCCGGGCGCGGGCGCATGGACGGACACACGCGATCTGCCGAAGCTGCCGCCCGAGCCGTTCCGCGACTGGTGGAAGAAGAACCGCGCGGAGGGCCGCGGCAAGGGCGTCCGCCCGACCGGCGGCGGTGCGGACGGCGCCGGCCCTCGGAGCGCCACGGACCTCAACTCCGCCGACCTCAACTCCGACGACCGTAAGGACAGTGGGACATGAGCACCGGTTCCGGCTCGCGGGAGCGGATTCTCGCCCGTATCCGTACGGCGGTCGCCGATGCCCCGGATGCTCCGGAGGCCGTACGCGACTATCTGGACACGCACACGCCCGAGGACCGTATCGTCGAGCTGCTCACCGAGAACCTCGCGGACTACCGCGCGATCGTCCACCGGTCGGACACCGAGGAGCTTCCCGCGCTCATCGGTCGCCTGCTGGCCGAGCGAGGCGCCCGTACGGTTCTGGTGCCTCCGCTGCTCCCGCCGTCCTGGCTCTCCGCGACGCCCGCGGACGTCACCCGGATCGAGGACGACGTCGACGCGACGGCCCGGGAGCTCGACGCGGTCGACAGTGTGGTCACCGGCTGCGCCCTCGCCATCGCGGAGACCGGCACGCTCGTCCTCGACGCGGCGCCGGACCAGGGACGACGCCGTATCACGCTCGTACCCGACCATCACATCTGTGTGGTGAGGACCGCCGACCAGATCGTCGGGTCCGTGCCGCAGGCCATGCCGCGGCTGGATCCCACCCGCCCGCTGACCTGGATCTCGGGTCCCTCCGCCACCAGCGACATCGAGCTCGACCGTGTCGAGGGCGTCCACGGTCCACGAACGCTGGAAGTCATCCTGCTCGCCGAGTGACCGAGGTCAGCCGCGGTGCCTCGGCGCCCGCGTCCACCGCACCACCGTCGGCCACCCGTCCGGCCAACTCCCGTGCCCAGGAGGTCAGTCCGGCGATATCGATACCGTAAGGCGACGGATAGGCGGCGATCCCGCCCGCGCCGCGCAGCAGCAGCCGGGCGCCGCCCGCCGTGTTGCCGCGGGCCGAGTGCGTCAGCCCGACGGCCAACTGGGCCAGTCCGCGCCACAGCGCCCGTTCGTCCTCGGGCCCCGACTTCCAGGCGTCCTCGAACACCTCGTGCGCGTGGAACGGTTTGCCCGCGTCCAGCAGGAGCTGGGCTTCCCTGACGGTCTCCTCGGGTGTACGGATCACACCCTCGGGCTGCCGCTCCACGCCCTGAGCCCCGTACGGCAGAGGCCGCCCCAACCCGTCACGCGGCCGCGCGTTACGCGCCCGTCCCTCGTTGTCACGGTCCCGACCGTTCTCCGTCATACGTCGATTGTCGCCCGGACAGAGTGCGTCTTCCCGTCGCGCGGAGTGGGGTAATGTTGTCCTGCGTGGTCGGCCGAAGGGATCTTTCCCGTCGGATCCGCGCATCGGGACGTGGCGCAGCTTGGTAGCGCACTTGACTGGGGGTCAAGGGGTCGCAGGT
>NZ_FMDK01000797.1 GCF_900091995.1 Streptomyces sp. MnatMP-M17 | reverse complement strand
GTGGTCGTGGCGGTGGCCCGCGCGACCAGCCTGGGAAATCTGCCGGACAACGGTGACCGCTCGGCCGCCGCGGCCATCTACGACGCGCTCACCGCCTCCCTCCGTACGACGGCCTGGTGGGTCCTCGCGACCGGACTCGCCCTGGCCGCACTCGCCTGGCTCATGGGCCGCCGCCGACGAGCGCCGCCGGTTCCGCCAGGACGGACGCCAGTACCGGTGGGCGCGGGGACTCCTGACCTGCCGTGACCGGATTCGGAGCGGTGTGGCCGCCGCTCGCTGGGACTTTCCGGGCTTTACTGAATCTTTATACCGATCACCCTCACCCAAATGTCTCTTTTGCCCCATTTGGGGCAGCATGGGGTTATGAGCCAGAACACGACACAGAGGCCCCCCACTACGGGCATGGGCACAGGCACTGGAATGGGCACGGGCGCGGGGACCGGCACCGGATACGGCGCGGGAACCGGCGCTCATACGGAAAGAAGGGCCGCCTACGCCGTCGGCGGTAGTTTCTTCGCCGGTGTGTTGATGGTGGTCATGGGAGCGACAGCCATTCTTCAAGGCGCAGCCGCAGTCAGAAGGGACCGGATCCTCCACAGCGTGACCGGCTACGCCTACGGGTTCAACCTCAGTTCATGGGGCTGGCTGCACATAGCCCTCGGAATCCTGGTCGCCCTCGTGGGACTGGCGATTCTGATGCGTATCCGGCCGGCGCGGTACGCCGGTATAGCGGTCGCCGCGCTGATCCTCGTCTCGCAGTTCATGTATCTGCCGTACCAGCCCGTCTGGGCGGTCGTGGGCATGGCCCTGGCCGCGTGGGTGATCTGGGCGCTGGCCACGGACCGCGGACCGTTCGGCGCGCCGCCGTCGGGAGCGGGCGCGGGCGGAACCGGTACCGGTGCCCACACCGGTACAGGAGCCGGGACCGGAACCGGAAGCGGCAACCGGTTCTAGACTCGGCAGCCGGATCCGGACAGGGCGTCAACAACCCACTCTCGAACCCCGCGAACTCAGCGTGCGTACGTGTCCGTACGTACGCTGAGGCGTGATGTCGTGCGTGCGAGAGCGAGCGAGAGGCCGGGCCCATGGACACCGCGGACACCGCGGACACCGCGGACACCGCGGACACCGCGGACAGCAGAACCGCCGTACGCGACCCGCTCCAGGACCGGCCTCCGCCCACCGCGCGTCCCGCCCATGAACGGCTGCTGATCTGGGCAACGGGCCTGTCCCTCGCCGCCGTCACCACGCTCGTCGGCTGCCGCGTGATCGGCGTCGACGGTGTCACTCCCGTCCCGCAGCTCCTCGCGTTTCTGCCCTGGTCGCTCGTGCCCATCGGGGTGGCCGCGGTGTTCGCCGTTCTGCTCCGCTGGCGCGGCGGGCTGGTCTGGGCGCTGGTGGTGCTGGCCGTGGCGGGACGGTACGTACTGCCGTACGGGCCACAGGCCGCCACCGCCACCTCCACCGCCACGGGAACGGGAGCGGAACGCCCGGTCGTCGCGCATCTTGAAGTGCTCACCTCCAACGTCGAGTTCGGGCAGGCGACGCTCGGGCTGATCGAGACGGTCCGCCGCGAGCAGCCGGACGTGGTCTTCGTCCAGGAGTGCGAGTACGTCTGCGCCCAGCTCCTCAACGCGCGTATTCCGCGCGCCGACTATCCGTACCGCCATGTCGTCAAGGCCGGTCAGGCCGAGGGCTCGGCGATCCTGTCCGTCCTCCCGCTCACCGATACGGACGGCATCGCGGGCACGCTCTCCATGCCCGGTTCGGAGGCCGTCGCCGGAGGCCGTACGGTCCGGCTCCAGCTCGTCCATCCGCTGCCGCCCGTCCCGGGCGGTGTCGACGCGTGGCGCCGGGAGCTGGACCGTATCCGTACGTACGCCACCGCGCACCGGGACGCTCCGCTCATCCTGGCGGGCGACTTCAACGCCACCCGGGACCACGCCGCCTTCCGGGCCGTCCTCGACGGCGGCGAGCTGCGGGACAGCGCCGCCCTGGCGGGCGCGGGCCGTACGCCGTCCTGGCCCTCCGCCGTTCCCAGGCCGCTGGGCGCGCAGATCGACCATGTACTGATCAGCGAGGACTTCTCCGTACGGCGGGCCCGCTTCCTCGATCTGGCGGACACGGACCATCGGGCGCTGCTCGTCGGAGTCGATCTGCACGCGCCCGCGCGACGGTGACCGCGAAGGTGCGAGAGGCCGGATACGGCGGGAGGATCGGAATATGAACGCCGGCGGCAGAAACGGCAAGAAGGACAAGAACGACAAGATCCTCGACACCATCGGCTCCCTCGTCGCCGAGGAGCGCTCCCTGCGCGACCGCTCGGCGCGGGACCTCGGGCTCGGCGGCGAGGAACAGGAGCGGCTGCGCGCCGTCGAGGTACAGCTCGACCAGTGCTGGGACCTGCTGCGCCAGCGCCGCGCGAAATCGGAGTTCGGCGAGAATCCGGACGAGGCGGCGGTCCGTCCGCCGAGCGAGGTCGAGGGATACCAGGGCTGACCGGCCGCACCCGTGACCGCCTCCGCCCCCATACCCCCGACCGTCTCTCCTCCGCCGCGCCCACATGCGATTCCAGCTCACCGATCGGGCACTTTGAGCGTCAGCCAGACCCGCTTGCCCGGCCCTTGCCTGGGCGCCACTCCCCAGTCGTCGGCCAGCGCGGCGACCAGCGCGAGCCCGCGCCCGCACTCGTCGTCCAGGCCCGGATCGCGTGGCCTGGGCAGCAGATCCCCGGCGTCCTCGACCTCCACCCTCAGCAGCCCGTCCCCGCGACGCAGGGTGACGGCGATCTCCCGGCCGGGCGGGCTGCCATGGCGCAGCGCATTGGTGACGAGTTCCGACAAAAGGAGGGCGGCGGTCTCGCCCGGCTCCTCCGGCAGGTCGAAGTGCGCGTGCAGAGCCTCGCGTGCGCGGCCCACACTGCGCGGGTGGCTGGGAAGGCGGAACGTCAGGTGCTGGTCGCGCCGGTTGCGATGGTCGTACTGGTCGAGCTGCTCACCGTCGAGGTTCATGGGAAGGACTTTCCCTGAAGTACGGATTTTACTTTCCGTGCAACGGTGATGACCCAAAGGAGTCGGGCCGGAAAGTTGGACGAACCCCACAACGGCCTTGGGAGCAACGGGCGTTACGGGAACGGGCCCCCAGAAATTCATCTGCGGTCCACGAACCTCCCGCAGCGCGGAGCCGACCGGCCCCAACCCCAACCCCCGCGCCGCTCAGTGCCCGTGCAGCCGGTCCAGATCCCGGCGCTCGCGCTTCGTCGGCCGGCCGGTCCCACGGTCACGCAGGGCCACGGGCACCGTCAACTCACGCGGCGGAGGCGGCGGGCTGTTGTCCACGTAGCACTCCACCGCCACCGGTGCGCCCACCCGCTTCCGTACGGTCCGTGACACCACCACGATCCGCTCGCGTCCCGCGTGCCGCAGCCGGATCTCGTCGCCCGCCTTGACGGAGTACGCGGGCTTGACCCGCTCGCCGTTGACCCGTACATGGCCCGCCCGGCAGGCGGCAGCCGCCTGTGAGCGCGTCTTGGTGAGCCGTACGGACCAGATCCAGCTGTCGACCCGTACGGTCCCGCCGGTCCCGCCGGCCGTCCCCTCGCCCGGTACCTCAGAAGCCACAGAAGCCATACATCGAGAGTAGGCGCCAAACCGCCGCAGGTCCTGCGCCTTTCGATCGCACGCACCAGATGCCGTGAGCCCTGCCCCGCGGGCGGACGACCCGCGGGCGAAGGCAGTGAGCGCCGGACACGGCAAGCGGGGTGACGCCGGTCCGAGACGGCGCCACCCCGCGACTTGCCGGATGGGTTCAGAGGACGTACGGCTCAGCGGCCGTACGGGCGGGCGGGCGGGTGGCGGTCGGACGCCGGGGTCCGGTCGGACGCCGATGTCGCCGGGGTCCGGTCAGACGCCGATGTCGCCGCCGTCCTTGCGCCAGACGACCACGACCGACGGGCGGACGATCTTGCCCGGTCCGTCCGGCCACGCGCTCGCGGGCTTCTCGACGGTCGCGCCGTCGATCTCGCCCGGGTGCTGCACGGCCACCAGGACACGGCGGTCCTGGACGATCGGGCCACAGGTCTCGGCACCGTTCGGCATGGTCAGGAACTGCTTCAGCTCACCGCGCCGCTCGCCCTGCGTCGCGACACCGAAGAGACCGTCGTGCGTGCCGAGCGCGTTGCCGTCCGTCGAGATCCACAGATTGCCGTGCGCGTCGAAGGCGACGTTGTCCGGGCAGGAGATGGGGCTGACCTTCTCCTTCGGGAAGCCGGCGAAGTAGGTGGCCGGGTCCTTCGGGTCGCCCGCGACCAGGAAGAGCCGCCAGGCGAAGCCGTCGCCCGCCGGGTCGTCCCAGTTCTCCGCCAGCTCCAGGATGTGGCCGTGCTTGTTGGCGTTACGCGGGTTGGCCTCGTCGGCGCCCGCCTTGCCGGCCTTGCCGCGGTCGGTGTTGTTCGTCAGCGCGACATAGACACGGCCGGTGCGCGGCGACGGCTCGACGTCCTCGGGACGGTCCATCTTGGTGGCGCCGACCTTGTCACCCGCGAGGCGCGTGAAGATGTACACCTCGTCGGCGGTCATGCCCGGGACGTGCGAGACATCGCCGGTGGCCAGCGGGATCCACACGCCGGAACCGTCGAACTCGCCGTCGTTCGGGAGCTTGCCCGTGCCGTCGATCTCGCCCGCCGGGCTGTCGCCGGTCAGCTTGGCGACATACAGCGTGCCCTCGTCCAGCAGCGTCAGATTGTGCTGGTGGGCGGCGCGGCTGTCGCCCTTCTTCATCTGCTTCGACGAGACGAACTTGTACAGGTAGTCGAAGCGCTCGTCGTCGCCCATGTAGACGACCGGACGGCCGTCGGCGGTCAGACGCGGCTGCGCGGCCTCGTGCTTGAAGCGGCCGAGGGCGGTGCGCTTCTTGGGCGTGGAGTCCGGGTCGTACGGGTCCAGCTCGACCACCCAGCCGTGGCGGTGGGCCTCGTTGGGCTCCTGCTTGAGGTCGAAGCGCTTGTCGAACAGCTCCCACTTGCGCTCGGTGGCGCCGGTGGCGATGCCGTACCGCAGATCGGTGGGGCTGGAGCCATTGGCGAAGTACTGGTTGAAGTTCTCCTCGCCGTGGAGCGTGGTGCCCCAGGGAGTGGTGCCGCCGGCGCAGTTGTTGAGCGTGCCGAGGACCTTGCTGCCCGTACGGTCGGCCGAGGTGCGCAGGAGCTCGCTGCCCGCGGCCGGGCCGGTGAGCTGGAACTCGCTGGTGACGGTGAGACGGCGGTTCAGCTCGTGGCGCGTGACGGCGGTGAGCTTGCCGCTCTTGCGGTCCTCCTCGACCACGACGACGGAGATGCCGTGGGCGGCCCACGCGATCTCGACCTGCTCGCGGGTCGGCGCGGCGGCGCTGTAGCCCTTGAACATCAGGATCTCGTCGGTGTACTCGTGGTTGGCCACGAGGACCTGACGGCCGCGCTCGCCCTTCAGCGGCAGCAGGCTGAGGAAGTCGTTGTTGTAACCGAACTGGCCGGCCTGCGCCTTGGCGGTCTGCCTGTCCGGGTCGAAGGCCGGCGCACCGCGCAGGATCGGGTCGCCCCAGCGGATGAGCACGCTCTGGCTGTGTCCTGCGGGAATCGTCACCTGGTCGGCGACATTGGGCGCGACGGGAGTGAAGCGGAGGCCGCGTGCGCCGTCCGGGGCGGGCGTGTGGCCGTGGCCCTTGCCGCCGCCGCTCAGCGGCGTCGCGGAGGCGACGGAATCACCGGGACCACCGACGACGACCGCGGTGCCCGCGGCGGCGGCGACGGTCACGACGGCGGCGGCGCGCACCATCGAACGTCTTGACAGGGCACCGGCGATGATGTCGCCGGCGTACTCGTTGTCACTCTTGTTGGGGACCTCGTGGAAACACGCGTCGCCGCAGCGGTAACGGCAGGTCAGAGCGGAACGTCCGCCCGGGTGTGAGTTCAGCAACGGCAGCAGTTTGCGCACTTTCGCCTCCGGTGGGTGTGGTGATTCGGCGCGCCCCGCGCCGACATGGCCGACAGGCTGTCGGGATGTCTCGGCCGTGACGGTAGGTGGAACGGCCAGCATGGCGGCGGCGGCACGGTGAACGAAACATGAACGCGGGACGGCCGGGTGGTCGGGAGAGAGTAATGGCGCGCCGGGTGCGGGTGGGGTGCCGGTGGGATACGGGAGGCCTGTACCGTCCTCGCCCATACGTGGGGCCCGTGCGGCCCGCGAAGGCTGCCCCGGCCGTGGATCTTCGAGGTGGCCGCTAACCTTACGTATCCGCCCTGGCCAGGGATGCGCCTTTGTCCCCGGTGGCGGACACCGCACCCAACTGATCTGAAAGGCCTCGCCCATGGGCATTCGGAGCTTGCTGCGCAAGGTGTTCGGACGCGACCGTGCGGAGGAGCGTAACGAGTCGGCGGCCTCGGTGCCGTCGCAGACCGCCGGTACGGAGCCGACGGAAGCGGG
>NZ_FMDK01000796.1 GCF_900091995.1 Streptomyces sp. MnatMP-M17 | reverse complement strand
GGCGAACTGCTGGTCCGCTGCGGCAACCGCCGCGCCACCCGCTGCCCCGCCTGCTCCACCGTCTACCGCTACGACACCTACCAACTCATAGCCGCCGGACTACGCGGCGGCAAAACCGTCCCCACCAGCGTCGCCGCCCACCCCCGCGTCTT
Organism: Streptomyces sp. MnatMP-M17; assembly: GCF_900091995.1. Taxonomy (GTDB): domain Bacteria; phylum Actinomycetota; class Actinomycetes; order Streptomycetales; family Streptomycetaceae; genus Streptomyces. The sequence goes on along the minus strand of NZ_FMDK01000796.1, from coordinate 2,039 downwards.
CGCCACCCTCACCGCCCCCGGCTACGGCCCCGTCCACAACCAGCCCGACACCGGCCCCTGCCACTGCGGCCACACCCATCCCGACGACGACCCGATCCTCGGCACACCACTCGACCCCGACCGCTACGACTACACAGGCGCGGTGCTGTGGAACGCGCACGCCCCGGCCCTGTGGGCACGCTTCACCACCCACCTGCGCCGGGAGATCGCCAAGGCCGCCGGGCTCACGCAGCGGGCCCTGCACCATCACGCCACGCTCTCATACGCCAAGGTCGCCGAGTACCAGAAACGCGGCCAGGTCCACTTTCACGCCGTCATCCGCCTCGACGGACCCACCGGCCCCACCAGCACCCCACCCGCCTGGGCCACCGTCCAGCTCCTCGACCACGCCGTCAGCGCCGCCGTCACACGCACCCGCATCCACCACGAGGGCGAACCGCCGAAGCGACCGCAGTCCGCCGAGCACGTTCCCGCGTCCCCGCGTCAAGGCTCAGATCGGGCAGGGCGGTTGGTGTTCCGGTTCGGGCGGCAGATCGACGTCCGCGCGATCCGCGGCACCGACTTCACCGGCCCCGTCACCGACCGGCACGTCGCCGCCTACATCGCCAAGTACGCCACCAAGGGCGCCGAAACCACCACCGGCACCCTCGACCACCGTCTCCGCCTCCTCGCCGAACTGCCCCAGTACGACATCACCGACCACGCCCGCCGCATGATCCACACCGCCTGGCACCTCGCCACCGCCCCCGCGCACGCCCACCTCCGCCTGCGCCAATGGGCCCACATGCTCGGCTTCCGAGGCCACTTCTCCACCCGCACCCGCCACTACTCCACCACCCTCGCCCACCTCCGAGCCGAACGTACCGCCTGGCGAACCGGCCGACCCGGCGCCCAGACACCCACCCCGCCATCGGCGGCGGAGACTCAGACCGGTCAGACAGCCGACAGTCCGGGCAGTGACCGCGCCGGACACTCCACCGACCTGACCGCCGGTCACCGCCCCGGTCACAGCGATATCGCCGGTCAGCGCGTGGACTCGGACACGACCCTGGTCATCGCCCACTGGCAGTACGCCGGAACCGGCCTCCTTCCCGAACTCGAACACCTCGCCAACCTCCTGACCGCAACACGGCAGACCCGACCCGAGCAACCGACCCAAACCCGACGCTCGGAACGCTCCAGTGACCGCGCCGGTCACCCGGTCAGTCACTCCGCTAATCGGCTCACCAGTGCTGTCCGGGCGGGGGCCGTCGCGTGACCGCCGGCACGGAACTCCTCACCGTCCCCCAAGTCATGGAACGCCTCCAACTCGGCCGCACCGCCGTCTACGACCTCATCCGCACCCGCCAGCTCGCCTCCATCACCCTCGGCCGCGCCCGCCGCCTCCCCACCCACGCCCTCACCGACTTCATCCACACCCGCCTCGACCAGGAAGCCGCAGCCTGATGACCACACCCCCGAGACAGCAGTCCCTCCCGCCGCGTACGCGCCAACGGCGACGGAACCGTCTACCAGCGCAAGGACAGCCGCTGGGAAGCCGCCGGATACGTCCTCGCCCCCGGCAACACCCGCAAACGCATCCGCGTCTACGGCACCACGCGGAAGGAAGCCCTGGCCAAGCTCACCGAGAAGATCGCCAACAGCAACCGCGGACTCCCCGTGCCCTCCGCGCAGGGCAGCGTGGCTGAGTACCTGACGTACTGGCTGGAGGCCGTCGCCGTCCACCAGCTCCGCGAGAACACCCACACCCGCTACATCGCCTGCATCAACCGGTACCTCATCCCCGGCCTCGGCAAGAAGAAGCTCACCAAGGTCACCGCCAAGGACGTCCGCACCTGGCTCAACCAGCTCCGCACCACCTGCCAGTGCTGCACGCGCGGCATCGATACGGGCCGTGATGAACCCCGTTGCTGCGCCGTCGGATCGTGCTGCTCCAAGCGGCTCTCCCCGCTGACGCTGGCGTACATCCACTCCGTACTCAAGTCCGCCCTGGAGCACGCCGTCCGCGAGGAGGAGATCCCGCGCAACGTCGCCCGCAA
>NZ_FMDK01000794.1 GCF_900091995.1 Streptomyces sp. MnatMP-M17 | reverse complement strand
GCGGTGTGCGGGGCGGGCGGCGGGACGGTCGGCGCCGCGGTCGTGGACGGAACGGTCACTGTTCCCCCGGTCCCTGTTCGCTCTTCGGTACCACCGGTCTCGACCGGGCGTGGGCCTCGATCAGGCGTGAGCGTAATAAGGGACCACGCGGAGGGCGTCCGGACCTGCCGCGACACGGCGGACACGGCCGGGCACATCCCCCGTTCGGCAGCGGGCCCGTCGCCGGAACCGCCCGCCCGCCGGAACCGTACCGCCGCCGTCCGTAAAGCCGTCCGTCCCGACGGCGGGCGGGCGGCGGTACGGGACGGGACGGGTGGATCAACGGGCGGAGCGCGTCAGGAGCCTCCGGTGTGCACCTGGAAGGCGGCCCGGCGCACGGCCTTGGCGAGGGCCGGATCCGGGTGCGCGGCGGCCAGGGCGACCAGGACCTGGACCGTACGGGGATGGCCGACGGCCCGGACCTCGTCCAGCAGGGCGGGCACATTGCCCTGCACCGCCGAGTCGAGATGGCGGACCAGCAGATCGCTCTCGCCGTGGTCGGCGACGGCCGCCGCGGTGTCCACCCAGAGCCAGGTCGACTCCTCGCGGGTGAGGACATCGGCCGCGTCGTCCGGGTCGGCGCCCTCGTACTCCGCGAGCCAGAGCAGGGCGTAGGGACGCAGCGAGGGCTCGTCGGCCGCTGCCCGCACGCCCGCCTCCGCCGGGGCGCCGACGACGCGCAGCGCCTCGAAGGCCAGTCCGCGCAGGAGCGCGTCCTCGCCTCGGGCGACGGTGAGCAGTTCGGTGACGGCGCTGCCGACGGTACGGGCGGCGAGCCAGGCGCGGTACTCGGCGCGGGCCGGTCCCGGAGTGAGCCGGGCACAGCCGCGCAGCATGTGCTGGGCGGACTGTTCGATATTGCCGGCCGGGCTCTGGGCGGCAACGCAGATCTGCTCCAGCTTGACCCAGACCGCCCAGTTGCCGAGCGGTGTGAGAGTCGCCTGGCCCTTTCCCAGAGTCAGCGCGCCGACGGCGGCCAGGCCTTCGAGGGCCCAGTCGAGCAGCGGAGGCAGCAGGATCTCGTCCGGAGGCTCCGGGGCCGTGGGCTCGGTGGGCGCGGGCTGCGGCCCGTAGGGCACCTCGCAGCGCTCCTCGTGGAGCTCCGCGACACGCTGCCGCAGCAGATCGAGCAGGGCCGGTACGAGCACGGGCCCGGCCGAGAGCTGGAGCAGCGAGAGCACCTGCGGAACGGCTTCGACGACCTCGGCGACCGTGGAGGCCTCGACGTCCTCCGGCGCCGGATGCACCAGCGACCAGGCGTCGAAGAGGGCCACCCAGCCGCGCTGGACGGCGCTGTCGTCGCGGTCCCAGGCCTGGAGCCGCCAGCCGGGCCGTACGGTGCCGCCGTGCAGCTCGACAAGACCGGCCAGCCTGGCCCGGTCCCACCCCGCGCGCACCTGGTCCGGAGTCAACTCCAGCGCCGCGGCGGCCCGTTCCTGCGCGGACGCGCCGAAGGGACCGGCGCCGGAGCCCCGGTCGACGGCGGCCCAGCGGGCGATCCGTACCGCGTCGGCGAGCACCTCCCTGGCCTGGCGGGCCAGCTCCGCGGTGGGCGGAGTGCCCTCGGGCGGCCGAGGTGCCGGCCGGTTGCGTCCGTCGGTCACGGCCCGTCGGGCCGTGGTCAACGGCCGCGGGCGGACGAGTCGGAGTCTGGAGTTGCGCGCCAATTGCTCATCAGGCTTTCGGGACGTCACGGGAGCAGTCTTCCCGGTGACCGCCCGAAAGCCCAAACGGAACCTGTTCCGTCGGTACCGGAACGCGGACAGAGGCCGCCGCGGGCGGCCCGGGACAGGGGTGCGCACGGGACGGAAGAGGCCTGTTGGACGGCTACATGAGAGGGATGAGGAACCGGCGCAGCGCCTCCTCGTAACCGGCCGGATCCGCGTTCCACATCGCGGCGTGCGGAGCGTGCGCGACGGCGTGGAGACTGATCAGTCCGGGACGCAGGGCGGCGAGTTCGCGGGAGGGATCCCAGGAGGCGAGGGTGTCGTCCGGGCCGTGGATGATCAGTGTCGGAACGTTCAGATTGCTCGGATCGGCGGCCTGGAGCAGCCGGCCGCCATGGAGTCCGGTCCTGCCCTGGGCCGCCCGGACGGCAAGCGGCAGCAGCGGGCCGGGGGTGCGGCGGGCGGTGGCGAGGGCCTTCAGGGTGGCCTCCCAGTCCAGTACGGGCGAGTCGAGCACCAGCCCGGAGATCCGCTCGCTGTGCGCGGAGTTGGCGGCGGCGTGCAGGGCCATCGTGGCGCCGGTGGACCAGCCGTAAAGGATCACGCGCTCCGCGCCGTAGCGGACGGCGTACCGGATCGCCGCGTCGAGGTCGCGCCACTCGGAGTCGCCGAGATGACCGAGGCCGTCCGGGGAGCGTGGAGCGCCCGGATCGCCGCGGTAGGCGAGATCGAGCACGGCGACCTGGAGCCCGGCCAGCAGCTCCAGGACGTTCAGCGGATGCTCGCGGGTGGTGCCGAGGCCGTGCACGGTGATCACCCAGGTGTCCCGCGCGCCCGGCACGAACCAGGCGGGCAGGAAGCCGAGTTCGCCCGGGATCCGCTCCTCCCGGTGCTCGATGCCGAGGGCGGTGCCCGGATCGCCGGTGTGGACCTGCGGAGTGAGGCGTACGCGCATGCCCGGGACGAGCGTGCCGTGGCCGACGCGCTCCAGTCTCCGTACGACGGTGTCGGGCGGGTGCCGCACGCCCTCCAGGACCGGTCCGACGACCGCGTGGAGACCTCGGCCCTCGATCCCGTACACGCCCGGGCGCAGGGAGGCGAGACAGCGTGTCAAGGTGATCTGTCCCGCCGCCGTGGAGTGCACGGTGAGCCTCGGATCGCCGGGCAGAGGCCGCCCGGGCGACGCTCTGAGCGCGGCGTCACCGGCGAGCCGGCCGGCCGCGACCGCGGCCG
>NZ_FMDK01000793.1 GCF_900091995.1 Streptomyces sp. MnatMP-M17 | reverse complement strand
GTACGCGTTGGCGCAGCATGGTGCCGTGGCGGGCCCGCCAGGCCAGAGCGTCGTCGGCGGTGACCAGGTGGACGGTGCGGCGCATGAGATGGGTCCGCACCACGCTCCGACCGGCAAGCAGGTCCGAGAGCACCGTCGGGTCGAAGGCGCGCAGTCGCGACCAGAGCCCGACAAACGGTTCCTGCGGTTCCTGCGCCTGTAGACCGCCGAGGTGCGCGACGGCGTCGAGGACCGGTATGCCGGCGCGGTCGAGCAGCAACTGCCGGGCGAGCGTCGCGCGGTTGAGCGCCCGGGTGTCGAGGCTGGGTGACACCGGTCAGGTCGACTTCTGGCCGTCGAGCGTCTCGCGCAGGATGTCCGCGTGCCCGGCGTGCTGGGCGGTCTCGGCGATGACATGCATCAGCACCCGGCGCACGCTGCGCACCGCTCCCGGCTCGTTCCAGGGCGCCTCCGGCAGCGGGTGCGTCGCCGACAGGTCGGGCACGGAGGCGATGATCTCCTCGCTCCGGGCGGCGACCTGCTCGTAGCGCTTGACGATCCCGGCCAGCGTCTCGCCGGGCAGCATCCGGAAGTCGTTCTGATGGTCGATCGCCCACTGCGGGACCTCGCGTGCGGTACCGGCCGCGAGGGCGGCCCAGGTGACACCGTCGGGCAGGTCGTAACGCAGCGCCGACGGGCCATCGATCACGAAGCGCATCCACCCTTCCTCGATGGACGCGACGTGCTTGATCAGCCCGCCCAGGCACAGCGCGCTGACCGTCGGGCGCTCACCGGCCTGCTCGTCGCCGAGCCCGCGCACCGTGGTGGTCAGGGCCGAGCGCGCGGTCGCGAGCGCGGCGAGCAGGTCGGTCCGCTCGCCGTCGGGAGTGGAACGTGGCGTGGTCGTGGCGGTCATGGTGATCGGGCCTTTCCGGTCGTTCTTGTCGTTCTTGTAGTTCGGTACGAGACCTCACGAGACCTCGCCGTTCGGTACGGGACCACAGTCCCAAGGGAAGCGGTCAGGTTGTGGCCGCTTCTCGCGGCAGTATGGGAATCATGCCGAAGACCTCAGCGCGACTGCTGTCACTGCTCTCCCTGCTCCAGGCGCGCCGGGACTGGCCGGGCGCGCTGCTGGCCGAGCGGCTGGACGTCAGCCCGCGCACCGTACGGCGCGATGTGGACCGGCTGCGCGAGCTCGGCTATCCCGTGGTGGCCTTCAAAGGGCCCGACGGCGGGTACCGGCTCGACGCCGGCACGGAACTGCCGCCGCTGCTCTTCGACGACGAGCAGGCCGTCGCCCTCGCCGTCGCGCTCCGGATCGCCACCACCACCGGCGCCGGCATCGAGGAAGCCGCGGCACGCGCGCTGAACACCGTCCGGCAGGTCATGCCCGCCCGGCTGCGCCACCGTATCGACACCCTCCAGGTCACCGCCGTCGAGCCGCCCGCGAGCCGGCCGGGCC
>NZ_FMDK01000609.1 GCF_900091995.1 Streptomyces sp. MnatMP-M17 | reverse complement strand
CCGGCACCACCCGCACCGCTACCGGCGCCTCCGGCGCCCCCGGCGCCCCCGCCCGCCACCGCGATCTGCACCCCCTGGTCCGCCAGGGCCTGAAGCTCCGTACCGGCACGGTCGTCCTGCGCGGGCGGCTCGTCCGTCACCAGCCGGCTGATCAGATCCGTCGGCACCGTCTGGAACATCGTGTCCGTACCGAGCTTGGTGTGGTCGGCCAGCACCACCACCTCCGCCGCCGCCTGTACCAGCGCCCGGTCCACGCTCGCCGAGAGCATGTTGGAGGTGGAGAGACCGCGCTCCGCCGTCAGCCCGCTCCCGGAGAGGAACGCACGGGTGACCCGGAGCCCCTGGAGGGACTGCTCGGCCCCGCTGCCGACCAGCGCGTAGTTCGACCCGCGCAGCGTGCCGCCGGTCATGACGACCTCGACCCGGTTGGCATGGGCCAGCGCCTGGGCGACCAGCAGTGAGTTGGTGACGACGGTCAGCCCGGGGATCCGCGCGAGCCGGCGGGCCAGCTCCTGCGTGGTCGTACCGGCGCCGACGACCACGGCCTCGCCCTCTTCGACGAAGCTCGCGGCGAGATCGGCGATGGCCGTTTTCTCCGCCGTCGCGAGATGGGACTTTTGCGGAAAGCCGGATTCTCGCGTGAATCCGCCCGGCAGTACCGCACCGCCGTGCCGGCGGTCGAGGAGTCCTTCTGCCTCAAGCGCCCGCACGTCCCGCCGTACGGTCACTTCGGAGGTCTGGACGACGCGGGCGAGCTCACGGAGCGACACGGCTCCGTTGGCGCGCACCATTTCGAGGATCAATTGACGACGTTCTGCAGCGAACACGAAACTGACAGTAACCCCAACGACCGTCTGCTTTCAGCAGTTTGCGCCGAATAACAGAAGTTGTACACAGACGAGCGCACGGAGTGGTATACGGCGACGAGACGGTCACCCACCACACACAAACACCGACAAAACCTGCCAGAACCCGGCCGGAGCCTCGCGAGAACAGCGACAGAACCGCGCCGGACCCCCCGTCGCGTCAGCTCTCCTCCGCCGTCTTCCGCGTATGCAACTGCCGCGCCACCTCGGCGATCGAGCCCGACAGCGACGGATACACGGTGAAGGCGTTCGCGATCTGCTCGACGGTCAGACTGTTGTCCACCGCGAGCGAGATGGGATGGATCAGCTCGCTGGCACGCGGCGCGACGACCACGCCGCCGACCACGATGCCCGTACCGGGACGGGCGAAGATCTTGACGAAACCGTCCCGGACGCCCTGCATCTTCGCGCGCGCGTTCCGCAGTAGCGGCAGCTTGACGACCCGCGCGTCGATCCTGCCGCTGTCGACGTCCGCCTGGCTGTAACCGACCGTGGCGATCTCGGGGTCGGTGAAGACGTTCGAGGAGACGGTCTTGAGGTTGAGCGGAGCCACCGCGTCGCCGAGGAAGTGGTACATCGCGATCCGGCCCTGCATGGCCGCGACCGAGGCGAGAGCGAAGATCCCGGTGACATCGCCGGCCGCGTAGACGCCCGGCGCGGAGGTACGGGAGACCCGGTCGGTCTTGATGTGGCCCGACTCCTTGAGGAGGACGCCGGCCTCCTCAAGGCCCATGCCCGCCGTGTTCGGTATCGCGCCGACCGCCATCAGACAGTGCGATCCGGTGATGATCCGGCCGTCGGAGAGAGTGACCTCGACACGGTCGCCCACACGCTTGGCGGCCTCGGCCCGGGAGCGGGACATCACATTCATCCCGCGGCGCCGGAAGACGTCCTCCAGCACGGCGGCGGCGTCCGGGTCCTCGCCGGGCAGCACACGGTCGCGGGAGGAGACCAGCGTGACGCGCGAGCCCAGCGCCTGGTAGGCACCGGCGAACTCGGCTCCGGTCACACCGGAGCCGACCACGATCAGTTCCTCGGGCAGCTCTTCGAGGTCGTAGACCTGCGTCCAGTTGAGGATGCGCTCGCCGTCCGGCCGCGCGTCCGGGATCTCCCGGGGATGGGCGCCGGTGGCGATCAGCACGGCGTCGGCGGTGAGTGACTCCTCGCTGCCGTCGGCCGCGGTCACGATCACCTGCCGCGAACCGTCCATGGCCTGCCGGCCGTCCAGCCGGCCCCGGCCGCGCATGACACGCGCGCCGGCCCGGGTGACGGAGGCGGTGATGTCATGGGACTGCGCGAGCGCAAGCCGCTTCACCCGTCGGTTGACCTTGCCGAGATCGACGCCGACGACACGGGCCGACCCCTCCAGCGGAGGCGTGTCGTCCGCGACGATGATGCCGAGCTCCTCGTAGGAGGAGTCGAAGGTGGTCATCACCTCGGCCGTCGCGATGAGCGTCTTCGACGGTACGCAGTCGGTGAGCACCGACGCTCCGCCGAGGCCGTCGCAGTCGACGACGGTCACCTCGGCGCCGAGCTGGGCGCCCACCAGGGCCGCCTCGTAGCCGCCGGGTCCGCCGCCGATGATCACGATCCGGGTCACGAAAAAGTCCGCCTCGCGTTGTCAACCCGGCCCGTCTGCCACCCCGGCCGGGGTTCCGGGGGAGCCCCCGGGGGATGCAGTCGTACTCCATTGTCCCGCACGGTTCAAGCTGCTTCGCCCCGGGGCCTCCATCCGGGAACCCACGGGCCCGGACTTCCGGTGACCCGCGGGACCGGAACATCGGTAACCCGCAGGGCCGGCATCCGGTAACCCGCAGGGCCGGACCGGTGGATCGGCGGCCACGCCCGTACCTCCCGTACCCTCAACCTCATGTCGCTCTACGCCGCGTACGCCGGCAACCTCGACGCGCGGCTGATGTCCCGCCGCGCCCCGCACTCCCCGTTGCGCGGCACCGGCTGGCTCAACGGCTGGCGGCTCACCTTCGGCGGCGAGCAGATGGGCTGGGAGGGCGCGCTGGTCACGGTCGTGGAGGCGCCGCGCTCCCAGGTCTTCGTCGCGCTGTACGACATCGCCCCGATGGACGAGGACTCCATGGACCGCTGGGAGGGCGTGGGGCTCGACATATACCGCCGGATGCGGATCCGCGTGCACACCCTGGACGGCGAGGAGCCGGCCTGGATGTACGTGCTCAACGGATACGAGGGCGGCCTGCCCTCCGCCCGCTATCTGGGCGAGCTGGCGGACGCGGCGGAATCCGCGGGCGCTCCTCACGACTATGTGATGGAACTGCGCAAGCGTCCCTGCTGAGCCGCCGCGCGAAGGCGACGCGCACCCGGCCTGAAATCGATGGACATACGGCACATATCAGGCACCTGATCACCCATTCGCACTCCTGCGGCGATGCCGTCTGTCCGAAACGGCAGTACAACGATGTCAAGACCGTGTGCGCTTCATCTACGCGCGTAGGGAATGACCGGCTACCCTCATCCGCGTGAACGCATCTGTTATCCCGGCCAACGCCGACGGACCCGCCGATCCCCTGGCCGCCGCCGGCGCCGCCGCCGCGCGCCTGCGCGAGCTCACCGGCGCCGAGACCCATGACGTCGCCCTTGTGATGGGCTCCGGCTGGGGACCGGCCGTCGAAGCGCTCGGCGCGCCCGAGGCGGAATTCCCCGTGACCGATCTGCCCGGGTTCCCGCCGCCCGTCGTAGCGGGCCACGGCGGCACGATCCGCTCGTACAAGATCGCCGACAAGCGCGCGCTGGTCTTCCTCGGCCGTACGCACTACTACGAGGGTCTGGGCGTCGCCGCCGTGGCCCATGGAGTGCGTACCGCCGTCGCCGCAGGCTGCAAGACCGTCGTCCTGACCAACGGCTGCGGCGGACTGCGCGAGGGCATGCGGCCCGGCCAGCCCGTACTGATCAGCGATCACATCAATCTGACGGCCGTCTCCCCGATCGTCGGCCCGAACTTCGTGGATCTGACGGACCTGTACTCGCCGCGGCTGCGCGCGCTGTGCAAGGAGATCGACCCGGATCTGGAGGAGGGCGTGTACGTACAGTTCCCGGGACCGCACTACGAGACGCCGGCCGAGATCAACATGGTCCGGGCGATCGGCGGCGACCTCGTCGGCATGTCCACCGTCCTGGAGGCCATCGCGGCCCGCGAGGCCGGTGCCGAGGTGCTCGGGATCTCGCTGGTCACCAATCTGGCCGCGGGCCTGTCGGGCGAGCCTCTCAACCACGAGGAGGTCCTCCAGGCCGGCCGCGACTCGGCGACGCAGATGGGTGCGCTGCTGGCCCAGGTGCTCGAACGCGTCTGAGCGGCGTCCGGGCAGGGAAGGACAACAGGCCGGAGCCGCGATACTCGGCCCGTACTCGGCCCACCCCCGCGGCAACCATCCATTGAGCAACCCCGACGGCCAGCAACCACCTCCGCGAGAGCGGCGCCGGCTTAGGCGCATAAGGAGCCCCCCACCGTGCAGCAGCAGGACCCGATGGAGCAGGACGTCATCAGCCGGGCCAGGGCCTGGCTGGCCGAGGACCCGGACCCGCAGACGCGCGAGGAACTCGCCGCGGTCATCGAGGCCGGCGATCTGGACTCGCTCGGCGAGCGGTTCGCCGGCACGTTGCAGTTCGGCACGGCCGGGCTGCGCGGCGAGCTGGGCGCCGGGCCCATGCGGATGAACCGCGCCGTGGTCATCCGGGCCGCGGCCGGGCTCGCCGCGTATCTGAGGAACCGCGGCGCCGACGAGGGACTGGTCGTCATCGGCTACGACGCCCGCCCCAAGTCGGCCGAC
>NZ_FMDK01000373.1 GCF_900091995.1 Streptomyces sp. MnatMP-M17 | reverse complement strand
CCCCCCCCGAGCCGTTCCCACACCGCGTTACGGCGGCGCGCCAGGACCGCGCGCAGCCGCTCGGCCAGCGGCTCGGGCAGCGCGTTGCGCTCGTCGGCCAGCAGTTCGTCCAGCCGCCGCTCCGCCGCCGCGGACGCCTCGCTCTGTGCCTGCGCCTCGGCCAGCGTCTCGGCCTGGCGGTCGCGGCCCGGCAGCTTCAGCATCCGGATCAGCAATGGCAGTGTGAGCCCTTGTACGACCAGAGTGCCGATCACCGTCGTAAACGTGAGGAACAGCACCAGATTGCGCCCGGGAAACGGCCGGTGGTCCTCCAGTGTCAGCGGAATGGAGAACGCGATCGCCAGCGACACCACTCCGCGCATGCCCGCCCAGCCGACGATCAGCGGCGCGGTCCAGGTGGTCTCCGGCTCGCGCTCCCTGATCCGCCGGAACATCGCGCGCGGCAGGAAGGTCGCGGGATAGACCCAGACGAACCGGACCACCACCACCGCCACGAACACACCGACGGCATAGAGCAGCGACTCGCCGACGCCGTACTCGCCGAGCCCTTCCAGCACCACCGGCAGTTGGAGCCCGATCAGGGCGAAGACCGCCGACTCCAGGATGAACGCGACCATCTTCCACACCGCGTGCTCCTGGAGCCTGGTCGCGAAGTCCACCTGCCAGGAGCGGTGTCCCAGATAGAGCGCGACCACCACGACGGCGAGCACACCCGACGCGCCCACCTGCTCGGCCAGCGCGTAGGCGACGAACGGGATCAGCAGCGAGAGGGTGTTCTGGAGCAGGGCCTCCTTGAGATGCGTACGCAGCCAGTGCAGCGGCACCATCAGCAGCAGACCGACACCGATGCCGCCGAGCGACGCCAGCGCGAACTCCCGCAGTCCGCCCGCCCAGGTCGCGCCCGCGCCGACCGCCGCGGCCAGCGCCACCTTGAACGCGGTGATCGCGGTGGCGTCGTTCACCAGCGACTCGCCCTGGAGGATGGTGGTGATCCGGCTCGGCAGCCGCAGCCGGCGCGCGATGGCCGTGGCCGCCACGGCGTCCGGTGGCGCGATGACCGCGCCCAGCACCAGGGCCGCCGTCAGCGGCAGATCGGGCACCTGCAGATAGGCGAGCCAGCCCACCACGACCGTGGCGAAGAGGACATAGCCGACCGAGAGCAGCGCGACGGGCCGGATGTTCGCCCGCAGATCGAGATACGAACTGTCCACCGCGGCCGTGTACAGCAAGGGCGGCAGCAGCAGTGGCAGCACGATGTGCGGATCGAGTGTGTAGGTGGGCACGCCCGGCACGTACGACGCGACCAGTCCCGCCGCCACCAGCAGCAGCGGTGCCGCCACGGGTGTCCTGCGCGCGGCACCGGCGATCGCCGCGCTCGCCGCCACCAGCGCCACCAGGGGCAATACGTCCATCCCACCGTCCTCACACGCGTCGTAACCTGGTCATCATGAGTGAGTGCCCCCATGTTGCGGAACTTCCGCGTCCCGAGCCCGCCCCACGGGGTGAGACCTGCGTGGAGTGTCTGGCGGTCGGCGGACACCCGGTCCAGTTGCGGCTCTGCCTCGTCTGCGGACAGGTCGGATGCTGTGACTCCTCCCCGTACCAGCACGCCACAGCACACTTCAAGGAAACGGGCCACGCGGTGATGCGGAGCTTCGAACCCGGCGAGAGCTGGCGTTGGTGCTATGTCGACGGTTCGATCGTCTGAGCCGACGGTTCGATGACGATTCGATCGTGTCCGGGCCGACGGTTCGATCGTTCGAGGGCTGGGTACGTCAACCCTCCCCCGGTTGCTCGTAATTGAGCATCGCAGACCTCTAGCCACTTTCTGCGTTCATGCGCTTACCATGAGTGACGGCCGTCGGACGGGGGTCCCCGGCGACACGGCACCACGGAATCGCGATAGCGTCGCCAGTCCAGACCGGCTACGTACCGACTACGTACCGCGCGGCTTCGGGACATCCCCCGTCCCGGAGCCCTGAAGAGCTTGTGCCACCTTGGAGGTGAGGGTGTCCCAGATCGCAGGCGAGCCCGGGACCCAGGACTTCGTGGAAGTCCGGCTGCCCGCTGCGGGTGCCTACCTGTCCGTGCTGCGTACGGCCACGGCCGGCCTCGCGGCGCGCTTGGACTTCACCCTCGACGAGATCGAGGACCTGCGTATCGCGGTGGACGAGGCCTGCGCGATCCTGCTTCAGCAGGCCGTACCTGGCTCCGTTCTGAGCTGTGTCTTCCGCCTTGTGGAGGACGCGCTCGAAGTGACCGTCTCGGCTCCCACCACGGACGGGCGCGCTCCGGAGCGCGACACCTTCGCCTGGACGGTGCTCTCGGCGCTGGCCGGCAAGGTCGACTCGACGGTGGCGGAGGACCGTACGGTCACCATCAGCCTCTACAAACAGCGCGGCGCGGGACCCGGGCCGGCGTGACGAACGAGGAACGGGGACGGTCCGGTGCGTGACGAGGGGCGCATCCCACGGGAACCGCGGGGAGGGCACGAAGCTCCCGAGGAGCTGGTGCTCGCCCCCGCGGGCATCCCGGAGCAGCAGGCCCGTCCCCACCCGGAGGACGGACTTGACGGCCACACGGCCGCGGCGGAGCAGGCGCAGGCAGAGCGGGCGGCCTTTATGAGCGAGCAGCACAACGAGAAGCACCACGATCCACATGACCGCAGCGGTGCGCGGGCGATGTTCGTCGAGCTGCGCAAGCTGCCCGACGGCTCGCCCGAGCGGGCCGCCCTCAGAAACCAGCTGGTGCGGATGCATCTGCCGCTGGTCGAGCATCTGGCGAGACGGTTCCGCAACCGCGGCGAGCCGCTCGACGATCTGACACAGGTCGCGACGATCGGTCTGATCAAGTCGGTGGACCGGTTCGATCCGGAGCGCGGTGTCGAGTTCTCGACATACGCGACACCGACGGTGGTCGGCGAGATCAAGCGGCACTTCCGGGACAAGGGCTGGGCGGTGCGGGTGCCGCGCCGGCTCCAGGAGCTCCGGCTCTCCCTGACGACGGCCACGGCCGAACTCTCCCAGCAGCACGGCCGTTCGCCCACGGTCCATGAGCTGGCGGAGCGGCTCGGCATCTCGGAGGAAGAGGTCCTGGAAGGGCTGGAGTCCGCCAACGCGTACTCCACACTGTCGCTGGACGTCCCGGACACGGACGACGAGTCACCGGCGGTGGCGGACACACTGGGCGCGGAGGACGAGGCGCTGGAAGGTGTCGAGTACCGCGAGTCGCTCAAGCCGCTGCTGGAGGATCTGCCGCCGAGAGAGAAACGGATCCTGCTGCTCCGCTTCTTCGGCAATATGACCCAGTCGCAGATCGCGCAGGAGGTCGGTATCTCGCAGATGCATGTCTCGCGTCTGCTGGCCCGCACCTTGGCGCAGCTCCGTGAGCGGCTGCTGGTGGAGGAGTAAGAAGGGCGTTACGGAGCGCAGAGAAGCGTTACGTCACCGGGGTTACGCCAAGGGCCCGGCCGTGCGGGACGTGCTTGCTCAGACGTCGCGGGCCGGGCTGTAAATCAGGCTCAGTTACGGATCAGGCGTCGCGGGCCGGGCCACGGATGCCGAGGGCTTCCGTGGTCGTCGGGTTGACGATCAGCACCAGACCGGTCACCGCGACCACCGCGAGCGCGATCCCGGCCGGGATCAGTCCGCCCGAGGCACGCAGCAGCGTCCAGGCGACGGGCAGCGCCATGATCTGGGTGATCAGCGCCGGGCCCCGGCTCCAGCCACGGCGCAGCAGCAGTCCCCGGGCGGCGAGCAGCGGGATGACGCCGAGGACGATCAGCGTGATGCCGCCCATCTCCGCCTGCTGAGGGCTGTCGGGCCGCCCGAGCACACCCATCACCAGCAGATACGCACCGCCGACGACCAGCGCCAGGGCTTCGAGCCCGCAGACGGCGGCGGCTGCGGTCAGTCGCGCGGGACGCGACGAGGGCGCGGGGGCGGTGGTCTCTTCGCTGCTGCTCACCCTTGCAGGGTAACCACAGCCCGTAGGCGAGCCTCCTGGCAGGCCTGGCTCGTACCGCAATGGGCCCCGCCGTCCCGGAGACGACCCTTCCGCGCCCGGCCGGTAATCTGCTGGGCATGCGCGCACTCCTTGTGGTCAATCCGGCAGCAACCACCACCAGTGCACGCACCCGCGACGTCCTCATGCACGCGCTCGCCAGCGAGATGAAGCTGGAGGCGGTGACCACGGAATACCGTGGTCACGCCCGTGACCTGGGCAGACGCGCCGCGGACTCGGACGATATCGAGCTGGTCGTCGCGCTCGGCGGCGACGGCACCGTCAACGAGGTCGTCAACGGTCTGCTCCACAACGGCCCGGATCCGGACCGGCTGCCACGGCTCGCGGTGGTGCCCGGTGGCTCGACCAATGTCTTCGCCCGTGCGCTCGGGCTGCCCAATGACGCGGTGGAGGCGACGGGCGCGATCCTGGACGCACTGGCCCTGCGGAGCGAACGTACGGTCGGTCTGGGACTGGCGGCCGGTACGCCCGGGACCGAGGACGAGGCGGTGCCGTCCCGCTGGTTCACCTTCTGCGCCGGCTTCGGTTTTGATGCCGGTGTGATCGGCCGGGTCGAACAGCAGCGGGAGCGCGGAAAGCGTTCCACACACGCTCTTTATGTGCGTCAGGTCGTACGGCAGTTCCTGGAGGAGCCGCATCGCAGACAGGGCCTCATCACACTGGAGCGTCCCGGCGCGGATCCGGTCGAGGATCTTGTGCTGTCCATAGTCTGCAACACCGCGCCCTGGACCTACCTGGGCAATCGTCCGCTGTACGCCTCTCCCGAGGCGTCCTTCGACGCGGCCCTGGACATCCTCGGGCTGACTAGATTGTCGACAACCGCGGTGGCCAGATATGCCACGCAACTGCTCACTTCGAGCCCCGATCGGGGCCCTCATGGACGGCACGCGGTGTCTCTTCATGATCTGACCGACTTCACCTTGCATTCCAAGGCACCCCTCCCTCTACAGATGGACGGAGACCACCTCGGACTGCGTACGAGCGTGACGTTCACAGGCGTACGCCGTGCACTGCGTGTGATTGTGTGAGTGGAAGGGGCCAAAGTCCTTTCACTCGAACGTTTAGGCTGGGATCCACCCCATGGAAGTACGGCTGTGACCTAGTCGACACCGAGGAATCAAAAAAAACTTTTCAGAAGGGGTTGTATCCGCCGCCGAGGTTTGCGAATCTCTACTTGGCGATCGGGACGGCCCGCAACATCGGCCTCCATGAGAACCGGAACCCCTCCTCATTCCAAGGACCACACCAGTCCATCTGGCGGTCGGCCCTTCCCTTGTCGAGGGATTCGTGAAAGCGTTCACATTCACAAGCAATCTGCACGTAATACCAAGAGAGGTAGCAGCCATGGACTGGCGTCACAACGCCGTTTGCCGCGAGGAAGACCCCGAGCTGTTCTTCCCCATCGGCAACACCGGTCCTGCGCTGCTGCAGATCGAGGAAGCCAAGGCCGTCTGCCGTCGCTGCCCCGTCATGGAGCAGTGTCTGCAGTGGGCGCTCGAGTCCGGCCAGGACTCGGGTGTCTGGGGTGGCCTCAGCGAGGACGAGCGCCGCGCTATGAAGCGCCGCGCCGCTCGCAACCGGGCGCGTAACGCGACCGCCTGAAGCACCCTGCACGAGCCTCAGCCCGGCGGAGCGTACAGCGTGTACGCATAGCCCCGCCCCCGAACCGCAGCGCGCAGTACCCCCCGATGCGCATCGCCCAGTGAGCTTCAAGCCGAGCCCCGGACCGTCACCACGGTCCGGGGCTCGCTGCTGTCCGCTGTTCGCGCCGGGCGCCCGAGCGGCCGACTGTCTGTGTCAACTCGCCGCCGCGTACACCATCCGTACGGCTACTTCTCTTACGACTGCTTCCCATACGGCTATTTCTGCGGCTCCACCGGAATGTCCAGTACGACGCGCGTACCGCGCACCGGCGCCGGCACCATGTCGAAGCCGCCGCCCAACTCGCCCTCCACCAGCGTCCGTACGATCTGGAGCCCCAGATTGCCGGCCCGCCGCGGATCGAATCCCTCGGGCAGACCGCGTCCGTCGTCCTGGACGGTGATCAGCAGCCGACCGTCCGAACGAGGGCCGTCCCCGCGCTTCTTGGTCAGTTCACCGCCGCGGGCGCCGCTGCGGACCACCGAGACATCGACCCGGCCCTGCTCGCCCGGCGCGAAGGCATGCTCCAGGGCGTTCTGGAGGATCTCGGTGAGCACCATCGAGAGCGGAGTGGCCACTTCGGCGTCGAGAATGCCGAACCGGCCGGTGCGCCGGCAGACGACCGTGCCCGGTGAGATCTCGGCGACCATCGCCAGCACCCGGTCGGCGATCTCGTCGAACTCCACCCGCTCGTCCAGATTCTGGGACAGCGTCTCATGCACGATCGCGATCGAACCGACGCGCCGTACGGCCTCGTCCAGGGCCTCCCGGCCCTGTGGTGAATCCATTCGCCGGGCCTGGAGACGGAGCAGCGCGGCGACGGTCTGGAGGTTGTTCTTCACCCGGTGGTGGATCTCCCGGATGGTGGCGTCCTTGGTGATCAACTCACGCTCGCGGCGCCGGAGTTCCGTGACGTCCCGGAGCAGCACCAGCGAGCCGATCCGGGTGCCCTTGGGCTTGAGCGGGATCGCGCGGAGCTGGATGACACCGCCGCTGCCCTCGACCTCGGTCTCCCTGGGCGCGTAACCGCTGGCGAGTTTGACCATCGCCTCGTCCACCGGGCCACGGGCCGGGGCCAGTTCATCGGTGGTCCGGCCAAGGTGATGGCCGACCAGATCGGAGGCGAGTCCCAGCCGGTGGTACGCGGAGAGGGCGTTGGGGCTCGCGTACTGGACGACTCCCTCGGCATCGAGCCGGATCAGTCCGTCGCCCACGCGCGGTGAGGCGTCCATGTCGACCTGCTGGCCCGGGAAGGGAAAGGATCCCGCGGCGATCATCTGGGCCAGATCGGAGGCGGACTGGAGATAGGTCAGCTCCAGCCGGCTGGGCGTGCGGACCGTGAGCAGATTCGTATTGCGCGCGATGACTCCGAGGACGCGGCCCTCCCGCCGTACGGGAATGGACTCGACCCGTACCGGCACCTCCTCGCGCCACTCGGGATCGCCCTCCCTGACGATGCGTCCCTCGTCCAGAGCCGCGTCGAGCAGCGGTCTGCGGCCCCGGGGCACGAGATGGCCGACCATGTCGTCCTGGTAGGAGGTGGGGCCGGTGTTGGGACGCATCTGGGCGACGGACACATAGCGGGTGCCGTCCCGGGTGGGCACCCAGAGGACGAGATCGGCGAAGGAGAGATCGGAGAGGAGCTGCCACTCCGAGACCAGCAGATGCAGCCACTCGAGGTCGGACTCACTGAGGGCTGTGTGCTGTCGTACGAGGTCGTTCATGGAGGGCACACAGGCGAGCGTACCCGCGCGGCAACAACCGGCACGAACCGTGGTCTGTCGCGAACGGCCGCGGGGAAATAGGCTCGGTACACGCATGGACAGCGAAGAATGGTCTAGTCCACAATGACGCTATAGAGCCTCCACTCTCCCCGCACAGGAGGGTGGACCGAGGTGCCGGCGCTCTCTGCCCTGACTGCGGCGGAACCTCTCCCACGGCCGAACGGGACCGCACACCCGTCGGCCGAGCAACTCCGGGCTGCGGTGCCGGACGGGTTGAGGGTCCCGTCGCGGCGCCGCGGCCCGCGGGTGAGCGGCCCGCCGGTGCCGTCAGTACCGTCTCAGCGCCGTCAGCGCAGTCAGTGTCTTCAATGGGTTTCCGTGACCTTCGCGAGGGCCCTGGGGGCGTCCGGGTCCTGGCCTCTGGCAATGGTCACCTCGTACGCCAGAAGCTGGAGCGGCAGAATCTCCAGGACCGGCTGGAGCTCCTCGGGAACGCCGTCCGTAGGGAGCGCGAAGCCCGCCGACGCCGTCTCGACCTCCGCCGCCGGGCCGACCACGAACAGATCGGCGCCCCGGCCGCGCAGCCGTTCCAGCACCGGCCGCAGGGCCTCGCCGCCCTTGCCGTCGGGGACGACGGCGATCACCGGCGAGATGTTGTCGACCATCGCCAGCGGGCCGTGCAGCAGATCCGCGCCGGAGTACGCGAGCGCCGGGATGTAGCTGGTCTCCATCAGCTTCAGGGCCGCCTCCTTGGCCGTCGGATAGCCGTAGCCACGGGAGGTGATGACCATCCGTTCGGCGAAGCGGTAGCGGGAGGCGAGCGTCCGCGCCTCGTCCCGGCGGGCGAGGATCCGCTCGGCGAGATCCGGCAGGACACCGGCCGCCGCGCCGTCACCGCCGCCGAGTCCCTCGACAAAGAGATAAAGCGCGAGGAGCGAGGCCGTGTACGTCTTGGTGGCGGGAAGCGCACGCTCCGGGCCCGCCAGAATGTCGACATGGAACTCGGACACGGCGGCCAGCGGTGAGTCCGGGCTGTTGGTGACCGCGAGCGTGACCGCGCCGGCGTCCCGGGCCGCCCGGGTGGAGGCCACCAGATCCGGCGAGCCGCCCGACTGGCTGACGGTGACGACCAGCACATCGGTGAGGTCCGGCTTGGCGCCGTAGGCCGTCGTGGTGGACATGGAGGCCAGACCGCAGGGCAGGCCGAGCCGGATCTCCAGCAGATACTTCGCGTAGAGCGCCGCGTTGTCCGACGTACCGCGGGCGGCGAGCAGTACGAAGCGCGGACTCCGCGCCGCGATCGCCGCCGCCACCTCGCGGATCCGGGGCGCGCCGTCACGCACGACGCGCCGGAGCACCGCGGGCTGCTCCGCGATCTCGCCGGACATGATCCGGCCCGGCGGCTCGCCCTCGTCCGGATCCTCGGGCTTCTCGGGCTCATCGGGCTCATCGGGCGAGAACACGGCTGGCATGGTGGTTTCTCCCCTTCTCCTCGAAGGCTTCCGCCAGCCCAGTCGACCATGGAGGTCCGAGGCCACGCCAGCCGACGTGAACGGCCCGGACGTGTTCCGAAGGCTCTCCGTCCGGCAGGGTGCCTCTGCTAGATTGGTCTATACCACATCGGACACACCATCAGATCGGCAGGCCCAGCGTGGAAGTTGTCATCGTCCAGGACGCGACGGCAGGCGGCGAACTCATCGCGGAGAGCATCGCCGCCCTGCTGCGCCGCAAGCGCGACGCCCTGCTGGGCGTGGCCACCGGTTCGAGCCCGCTGCCCATCTATCAGGCCCTGACGGCCAAGGTCCGCTCCGGCGCCGTGGACGCCTCGGCCGCGCGGATCGCCCAGCTCGACGAGTACGTGGGACTGCCCGCCGGCCATCCCGAGTCGTACCGCTCGGTCGTGCTGCGCGAGGTGGTCGAGCCGCTGGGCCTGCCGGAGAGCGCCTTCATGGGCCCGGACGGCAGCGCCGAGGACGTCCAGGCGGCGTGCGAGGCGTACGACCGCGCGCTGGCCGAGGCCGGCGGCGTGGATCTCCAGCTCCTCGGTATCGGCACGGACGGGCACATAGGCTTCAACGAGCCCTGCTCCTCGCTCGTCTCGCGCACCCGGATCAAGACGCTCACGCGCCAGACGAGGGCGGACAACGCGCGCTTCTTCGACAGTCCCGAGGAGGTGCCGCACCATGTCATCACCCAGGGCATCGGCACGATCCTGGAGGCCCGCCATCTGGTGCTGCTCGCCACCGGCGAGGGCAAGGCCGAGGCGGTGGCGCAGGCCGTCGAGGGCCCGCTCGCCGCGGTGGTGCCGGCCTCCGCGCTCCAGCTCCATCCGCACGCGACGGTCGTCGTGGACGAGGCCGCCGCGTCGAAGCTGAAGCTGGCCGACTACTTCCGTGACACCTTCGCCGCGAAGCCGAGCTGGCAGGGCATCTGACTCTCACGGGTGTCCTCAGGCGCCGGACGGGCCGCCGTGCCGCCCGTCCGGCGCCTGAGGACCGAGTACAGCGCTAGGGCCTCTCGTTTGGATCTTGCTGGGCTCGCGTGCCCTGGCGCCGCGCCTCGCCGCGTTGTCGTCGGTCACCAGGGCTCCGCCATGGCTCCCTCCTCCGCC
>NZ_FMDK01000790.1 GCF_900091995.1 Streptomyces sp. MnatMP-M17 | reverse complement strand
GGCAGACCAGCGGCGGCGGGGCCGATGCCGCCGCCGGTCCTTCGGCTCCCGTACCGCTCCACTCCTCCCAGGAGAGCAGGGCGGGCAGCCGCTGGGCGGTGCCGGGCGCGGCGAAGAGGAGCGTACGGCCGCGGTACGCGGCGACCGGCCCGGAGCCGGGTCCCTCGGACCACAGCCGCTCCAGCATCCGCCGGCCGAAGACCCAGGGGACGTTCACCACGTCGAAGACGGAGCCGCAGGACAGTACGCCGGGAGCGGTCGGCCGGGCGGCCCAGTGCGAGAGCGTGGAGCGGGGATACGGTCCGGAGGAGGCGAGCCAGTCCGCGCCGGCCGACGTGATCCGCGCGGCGTGCCGGCGGCCCTCGTCGCGGAGGAGGGCGAAGATGTCGGCGCGTCGCTCGTCGTCGCCCGTGCCGGGACTCAGCGGGGATTCATCTCGTAACCATGCGCTCATGGCAGTCAGGTCTACCGCCAGTAACGCCACCGCTCCGGAGAGTTCGGCGAAACCGGGACAGCGGCACCGGCGAGGGGTAACCTGCCCTTCGGCATATGCCCATGGGATGCATGAGTCTCCACCGTCACTCCGGCCGCCCGCGCCACTCCGGGCGCGGACACGGCCTCGCACCTGCGGTCGCATACCGGTCGTATGCCGGACCGGCGCGCCTAATGGCCCGCGAGGCCTTCGCCGCGCAGTAGGTCGCGGCCGAACTCGACCATCTTCTTGGCATAGTCCTCGGTCCACTCCGCGCGGCGCGCGATGTCCTCCGTCGTGAGCCGGTCGAAGCGGCGCGGATCGGCGAGCTGGGCGGCGGCCACCGCCTGGAACTCGACCGCCCGGTCGGTGGCCGCGCGGAACGCGAGCGTCAGCTCGGTGGCCCTGGCCAGCAGCTCCGCGGGGTCGTCGAGGGACTCCAGATCGAAGAAGTGCTCGGGGTCGGCGACCGCCTCCGAGGGCTCGAAGAGCAGCGGTGCGGGCCGTAGCCGCCGCTCGCTCCGCTCGGGATCCGGCATCTCGTTCCTCCTGCTCGTACGTGTACAGGCCCTGCGACCACCGTCCATTCTCCTGCCCACCGCAAGGGGGCGTCGGGCGCGTGTGCCATCAGGCGTACGCGAGGCCGGCAGGGCTTGTGGCGCAAGGCCGGCAGCTGCTTGCCGATTCGCCGATGGCTCAGGGCCGCCAGCTCACCTTGTGTTCCGACAGATGGGCCAGGACCGCGTGGTTGGCTTCCCAGCCGTCCGGGAATTTGACCGTCACTCCGAGCTGGACCGGCTCGGTGGACGGGTGTTCGTCGAGGAGTTCGGCCACGCCCGCGCGGCAGACCACGACGCAGGCGTGGCGGTGGCGGGAGGCGAGGACGCAGAGGC
Organism: Streptomyces sp. MnatMP-M17; assembly: GCF_900091995.1. Taxonomy (GTDB): domain Bacteria; phylum Actinomycetota; class Actinomycetes; order Streptomycetales; family Streptomycetaceae; genus Streptomyces. The sequence continues at coordinate 4,931 of NZ_FMDK01000790.1, read as the reverse complement.
GGCCGGTCTCCAGATGGAAGGCGGTGGCGTCGGGGCGGCCGGAGAGCGGGTGGAGGACGACGGTGACATCGAACTCGCGGCCCTGGAGACGGTTCGCGGTGTCCACGGCCACGCCCGTCACACCGAGCTCCGCGAGGGCGGCCCGGACCGCCGCCGCCTGGTCGCGGTGGGCCGTGCCGACCGCGATCCGGTCGGCGCTCACCGGCACCGGGTCCTGGGAGCGCTCGCTGGTGGCCACGCCTCCGCGGTCCAGCAGCCTGCGGACGACCAGGGCCACGGCCCGTACCGCCTCGGGATCCGTACGAGGCGTACGCCGGGCGGGCAGCTCCAGCAGACCCCAGCCCGACTCCGCCGCCTCGTCCAGCACCCGGTCAGGGCCCGAGCCGTCGGACGCGACTGCGAACGCGAGCCGCCGGTCGCCGTGGTCCGTACCGCTGCGGAACGGTGTGTACGGATAGAACGCGTCCGACACCAGCGGCGCGGCCGACGCGGGCAGCCGCCAGGAGACGGGCAGCCGGTGCTGGGGCAGCTCCGGGTTGTGCGCCAGAAGCGTGGTGACCGCGCTCGCCGACGGGTCGTACGACAGCCCGGCCCACTGGTCGGCGCCCACCACGCTGAACGGATCGAGCTGGCCCGGATCGCCGACGAACAGCGCGCGCTCGAAGAGCCCGGCGACGGCGAGCAGCGCGTCCGAGCGCATCTGGTACGCCTCGTCGACGATGGCGTGCCGCCAGGGCTCGACGCCCTGCACATGCGCCCATTTCGCGGCGGTCGAGATGACGATGTCGAGGCCCGCGAGATCGGCCGCCTTCGCGGACTTGCGGACGTTCGGAAGCTCGTCCAGCGCCTTGTCGTACGGATCCGGATCATTGCTGTGCAGCCGGCCTACCGGCAGCTCGGGATCCTTCTCGGCGAGCCGGACGACAAGATCGTCCACCTGGGCGTTCGTCTGCGCGACCACCATCAACGGGCGCCCGGCCGCGGCCAGTTCCCGCGCGGCCCGTACGACGAGCGTCGACTTGCCCGCGCCGGGCGGCGAGTCCACGACAACACCGCGGTGGGCTCCATGCAGCGTGTCCCGCAGGATCGCGTCGGTGGCCCGGCCTGCGGCGGCGCCCGGATCGAAGGCGGACGGGGCGAAGGACGAGGGGTTCGACGCGGGACGGGTCACAGGAAATCCTCCTCGGTCACCGGGTCCGGAGCCTGCTGCGGCGAGGACGAGGCCGTGCCCGCCGTGCCCGCCGTGCCCGCCGTGCCTTCCGTGGCCGGAGGGCCGCCATGGGTCCAGGGCGTCTCCTCCGGGTCCGGCAGCTTCGGGCCGCCGCGCTGGTCGTGCTCGAAGAGCGTCCAGGCGATCCGGTCGCCCTTCTCCGGCACGGATCCGGGCGCGGGCTCCTTGCTCCGGCCCATACGGTCGGTCAGCCGCAGCACGAGCGTGCCGTCCTCCTCGGCCGCAGCCCCGGCTCCGTACCGTACGAACTCCGCCGACTGCGGCTTGCCGTCCAGCGAGCGGAACACCTTCGTACGCTCGCCGAGCTGCGGCCGGTCGTCCGTGCGGAGCGTGATCAGCGGGCGTGGGCTCGGCCGTTTGCTCTCGCTGTACGCCATCTCGACCTCCACCACCTCGCCGACGAACGCCTCGCCCGACAGCCTGCGGCCCGCGAGCACCAGCGGATCGTCCAGCGCCTCCGCCGCCTCCAACTGCGCCTGTGCCGTCTCGCGCGAGGCCAGCTTCTGCGCCGCGGTCACGGCGTCGTCGCGCCGGGGCTGTGGTGGCTCACCGGCGCGCACGCGGTCGCGATGGCCGGTGAACGACCAGCGGTCGCGCGTCCAGCGCTCCTCCACCCGTGCTCCTTCCGGCAGTTGACGCAGCAGATCGAGGCCGTGCCACACCGCGTCCCAGGTCGGCCGCAGCACACCGAGGAGCAGTTCGCGGATGTGCCGCTCCGCGGACGTGAGCCTGGCAAGCCGCTCCTCCGCGTCCGGTCCGTCCTCGGCCGCACCCAGCTCCTGGCGGGCCCGGTCGTACCGCTCGATCGCGGGCGCCAGCAGTCTGTTGTCGAATGCCGGATCCGTCGCGGGCCCGGCCGGCGGGCACGCCAACTGCCCGTCCCTGTCCCGGTCAAGCTCCGCCCGGAGCGCGGCCTCGGCGCCCGAGAGCGTCCCTGGCGGATCGATCCAGGCGAGCAGCGCGCCGAGATGCTGGTCCTCCAGGCTTGACTGCCCGGTCGCCCAGTGGCGATTGAGCAGATCGGTCGTCGCGAGCAGCAGCGAGGAGCCCGGTACGCGGGCGCGCTCGCCGTAGTGCGTCAGCCAGCGGCCGAGCAGCGGTACGCGCGGCGGCGCCGGGTACGGCGTCTCCGGGTCCTCCTCCGCGGTGCGCCGGAACCGCATCGACCGGCCCAGCAGCCGTACGAAATCGATGCCCGGCCGACTCGGCACGATCAACTGCGGTGCGTCCACGCACAGTTCGACCTCGACCTTGATCCGCTTCCCGGTCTCCGGATCGGTCTCGTTGCGCTCGGCGGGCTCGATCACATCGGCGTACGCGTCGAGATACGGGAGCACGGCCTCGGCCAGCTCGCCGAGGAACGCGAACCGCAGATCGCGGTCGCGCGGCTGCGCGACGGTCAGCAGCCGTGGCGTGTCCCGGTCCGTGCCGACGAGCGCGCCGAGCGGTGCGCCCGCCTCGCCCGCGGTGGTCAACGGCACGAGGACGAGAGGCCGTTCGGAGATCCGCCGATGCCGGACGGTGGCCAGCGGCTGGGCCCGCCCGCTCGCCACGGCCTCCAGCCGCGCGAGCGTACTGATCAGCGACATCAGCCCTCCGTCCCCGGACGATCCGCACCATTCGCGACGGCCCGGTCGGCGACTGTCTGCTCGGCCATGGTCCGTTCGGCGAAGGCCGGATCCGCGCCCGCCAGTGCCTCCGCCCTCAGCGTCGCCGCCCGGCGGAGCGCCGCGACCGTCGGGTCGTCCGGATCGCCCGTGTCGCCGTGGGCCGCCGACAGCACCGCCGTGACCGTGGTCAGCGCGCCCAGTTCGCCTCGTACGCTCCGGCCCAGCGCCTCCACCGCGCCGCGCTCCCGCGCGCGGGAGCGGCAGTGGAAGGCCAGCTCGCAGGCCGAGAGGCACTCGGGTGCATAGGCGGCGGTGACCGCGTCGACCGCGCTCGTCAGCTGGGCGCCCGAGCAGCGGTCCAGATCGAAGGTGGTGCCCTCGGGGAGTGTGTCCGCGATGTCCTCGATCCTGGTCAGCCTGGTGAGCTGACGGCGCGTCACCGACAACTGCTTCCGTACGTCCACGACGGACGCCGTCGGCAGATTGGAGAAGTCCTTCGGGCAGACCAGCAGCACCTGATGGCCCACCTCCGCGCCCTCCGTACGGGCCGCGACGCGCTCCAGGGCCAGTACGTACACCGCGGCCTGCCGCGCCGCCGCGCCCACCTTCGAGGCGTCCGCCGAACCGTCGATCATCGGGAAGGACTTGATCTCCACGACCGTCCACCGGCCGTCGGGCCGCACCACCACCGCGTCCGGCTCCAGATACGCGGGCGAGCCCGCCACTTCGAGGGCCAGCAGCGGATGGTCGAGCAGCGCCCAGGCACCGGCCGCCGTGGCCTCGCGCAGGGCCAGTGCCGTACGCGCCGTGCGCCCTTCGGGGCCCGCCGCCGACAGATCGGGAACGGATACCTCACCGGGCACGGGCGGCGGTTCCTGGCCGCCGAGGCGGTCCGCCAGCAGCCGCAGCAGTTCCGTACCGCCGTCGGCCTTGACCTTCGCCTCGAAGGCGTTTCCGCGCATGAACGCGAACTGGGACTGCCCGAACGGCGCGGGCGAGCCGAGCGCCTTGGCGAGCGCCGCCTTGTCGACACCGGCGCCGTCCAGCAGGGCACGCCGGCGGCAGCCGGGATTCGCCGCGAGGGCGGCCAGCGCGCGGGCATCGAGCGGATGCGGCGCGACAGCGGGCCCGCGCAGCTCAGCGAGCCGTCGCCGGAGTGTCGTCTGCGGAGGAGGTGCCGGAGGTGCTGCTACGGGTCCGCCGCCCAGGGAATCGCTCACCCGCGGAAGTCTCGCATCCACCGCTGACAATCGGTGATGCGCGGAGCCGCGGGGAGGGCGGCACGGGGATACGGGAGGCCGCCGGCGAAGGGTCCGGCGAGGGAGCCGGTACGGAAGTCCGCGACGGAGTCGGGAGAGGAGCCGGCAGGGCGGTCGCGGTCGGCGCCGGTCCGAAGCGGGCCGTCAGCGCCGTCCGTATCCGGTCCGCCGCCCGTATCGTGGGCCCCGTCAGCAGCGCTCCCACCGCCATCACCAGCGCACCCGCGACCGCGTCCAGGAAGTAGTGGTTCGCCGTTCCCATCACCACCACCGTGATGACGACCGGGTAGAGCGCGCCCAGCCACCGCACCAGCGGCGTACGCGCGTGCCGCCACAGCAGCACACCGCACCACAGCGCCCAGCCGACATGCAGGCTCGGCATCGCGGCGAACTGGTTGGTCATCTCGCCCAGACCGCGCGGCGCGCTCGCCTCGTCGCCCCACCAGCCGTACTCGCTGTACTGCGCCATGGTGTCGACAAAGCCGTGCCGGACGTGCAGCAGCCTGGGCGGGGAGGTGGGCAGCAGGGTGAAGCCGACCAGGCTGAGCAGCGTGGAGAGCGTGAGCCAGGTCCGCGCGGTCCGGTAGAGCGCGGAGCGGCGGCGGAAGAGCCAGACGAGTACGGCCGGTGTGACCAGATAGTGGAGCGAGGCGTAGACGAAGTCGGCAGGTACGGCGAGCGCCGGAGTGGCGGTGAAGAGCCGGTTGAGCGGATGCTCGGCGTTCAGGAAGAGGGCCTTCTCGAACCGGAGGATCGCCAGCCCGTGCTCGACGGCCTCCGATCCGTCGTCGCGGGCCAGCAGCCGGCCCGCCGAGTACGCGGCGTAGATCA
>NZ_FMDK01000788.1 GCF_900091995.1 Streptomyces sp. MnatMP-M17 | reverse complement strand
CAGCGGCGCGGCGAGTGCCTCGGCGAGGCGCCGGCCGCTCGGCGTCACGGCCCCGGTCGTACGGAAGGTCCGGAACGTCTCGGCGAAGAACAGCCGCCGGTCGGCGAACCGCCGGGCCGGGCTCCGTACAAAAGCGGGCGTACGCGCCCGGCGCGCCGGAGCCACCGCGGTACGGGGCCCTGGGATGGGGGACTCCTGGGTCCGGGACTCCGGGGTGTGGTGGGGCCTGGTGGCGCGGGACGTGCGGGATGTGCGGGATGTGCGGGGCGGAGGAAGAGCCATACCGATGACGCTAGGGAGCGCCGGACAGCGGGAAATCGGCTGTTGTGCGACGGCGGTGTACGACGAAAGTCGGGGGTGACGGTACCCATCCGTCGGGGTACGGGACTTTCGCGCATCCTTAGGATGACAAGGTGAGATCCGAGCCCGGACGCGGTATTCCGATGTGGGTGGAGGCACCTTCCGCGGTGGCGCTCGCCCTGATGTCCCTGCTGGAAGGCTTCCGGTCGGCCGGTGGCACGCTGGCCGATCCCGCGCCCTGGGTGGGCGTGGTCGCCTCGTTCTATGCCCTCGGTCGCTACCGGCTTCCACGTACCGTGGCGGCCCTCGCGCTGCTCGCGGTCGCCCTGGGCTGCATGCTGCCGCTCCTGGTGACGCTGTACCACTCCGCCTCGCGCAACCGGTTGCGCGAGGTGTGGGTGTGCCTGGGAATCGCCGTCGCCGCCGGGCTGCCGTGGCTCGCCATCGCGCTGGTACGGGAGCAGTCGCTCCTCGAAGGGCGCATCGGCACGTGGACCGGCTTCGGCAATCCCGTACTGGCGGGCCTGGCACTGGCCCTCGGCATGTGGGCGGGCAGCCGGCGCCGGCTGATGGAAGCGCTGAAGGACCAGGTCGAACAGTTGCGGGTGGAACGCGAACTCCGCGCGGAACAGGCACGATCGGCCGAGCGGGCGCGGATCGCACGTGAGATGCACGACGTACTCGCGCACCGGCTGAGCCTGTTGATGCTGCACACCGGAGTACTCCAGGTACAGGCGGAGACGCTTCCGCCGGCCGCCGTGGCACGGACAGCTCTGCTCCGGGAAACGGCCGGGCAGGCACTGGACGATCTGCGCGAGGTGCTGGGCGCGCTGCGCTCGGACGAGCCCGGGGAGCCTGGAGTGCCCGGGAAGACCACCGAGCGGACGCCCGAGGTCACGGATGCGGCCACGGACGAGATCGCGGCCGGGGGCACACCCGGGGACACGCTTCAAGGGACACCCGGAGAAACACCTAAACCCATACGACGTACGGCGGCCGTCCCCGCTCCCGCCCTCCAGGATCTCGCCGAACTGCTCGCCGAGGCACGCGCCGCAGGTCAGCGGATCGAGTCGGAGATCTCCGGCGACGCCGCGAGCGCGTCCACCAGTCATCGGCTGGCGGTGCACCGGCTCGTACGGGAAGCCCTGACCAACGCCCGTAAGCACGCGCACGCGACACCGGTCGGAGTACGTGTGCACTACGGCTGGCCGGCGACAACGGTCGAAGTGGTCAACGGACCGGCCGTGAAGGCGGAGGCGGAGGACGCCATGAACTCCGCGAACACCGTCAACACCACCTCCGGTTCGGCCAGCGGTTACGGCCTGATCGGTCTGGCCGAACGGGTCTCGGCCCTGGGCGGTCATCTGTACTCCGGTGCCACCGGCGGCGGCTGGCGGCTCTCCGCGCGTCTGCCGGTGTCCTCGGCCGATCTCTCCCGGGCCTCCCTCACATGACCAATGCCCTGGTGGCCAACTCGTGATCAACGTCCTCGTGGCCGACGACGACGCCCTGGTGCGGCTCGGCCTGGTCGATCTGCTGGCCACCGATCCGGAACTCACCGTCGTCGCCGAGGCGGCGGACGGACTGGCCGCCATCGAACAGGCGGGCCTGCACAAGGTCGACGTCGCCCTCGTCGACGTACGGATGCCACGCATGGACGGCATCACCGCGACCCGCCACCTCCGCGCGCTTCCGGTCCCGCCCCGGGTGATCACTCTCACCACCTTCGACCTGGACGAGTACGTGTACGACGCGCTCACCGCCGGCGCGGACGGCTTCCTGCTCAAGGACACGGATCCGCGCGAGATCATCCGGGCCGTCCATGTGGTGGCGGCCGGCCAGGGCATGCTGCACCCGGCCGCCGCCCGTCGGCTGATCGACCGCTACCACCACGCCGCGCGCCCGGCCGCACTGGAGGCACGCAAGAGAGTCTCCCGGCTCACACCTCGCGAAGCCGACGTACTGGCCCGACTGGCCCTCGGCGACTCCAACGCCGAGATCGCGACAGCACTAGGAATGCGCGAAAGCACCGTAAAGGCCCACGTAAGCCGCATCCTCACCGCCCTGGGCACCGGCAACCGCGTCCAGGCCGCCCTACTGGCCCGCGACGCGGGCCTCGGCGACCACGACTGACACCAAGCGGACCCGCAGATGTGGCAGCCGCGCCGGAGGAGCCCCTGGTGGCGCGGCGGATCAACGCAGGCCGCGCGTCGTATCGTGGCTCCGTGGAAGCCCGCCGGCGGGGGCAGGAGCAGCAGGGGGAGAACGGGGGGCCGGAGGACGCGGCTCCGCCGGGGGTGCGGCCCATCTGGTGGGTGGTGGCCGCCGTCCTCGTCGCGGCTGCCGTCGTCGTCGCCATCACGCGCCGCCATGAGCTCGTCACCGCCGTAGATCTCATCGCCCATGTGCATCCGTCACGGCTCGTCCTGGCCGCCGCGTTCGAAGCGGCGTCCCTGCTCTGTGTGGCGATGCTTCAGCAGTGGTTGTTGCGGGCGGGCGGTGCGCGGTTGCGGCTGTGGGGTGTCTCCGCCATCGTGCTGACGGCCAATGCCATCGCCGGCGCGCTGCCGGGCGGAGCGGCGTTCGCTGTGGCGTGGGTGTTCCGGCGGCTGCGCCGCTGGGGAGTGGGGCAGGTGCTCGCGGGGACCGTACTGGCGGTCTCGGGGCTGCTGTCCGCGCTCAGTCTGCTCGTACTGCTGCTGGCCGGTGTGCTGGCGAGCGGTTCCGCCGGGCCTGTGGCCGGGGCGCTGCCGCTGGTCATCGGGTTGCTGGTGTTTGTCATCGTGGTGGTGGGCGCGGCGGCCGGCCTGTCGCGGTTTCCCCGGGTACGGCGGCGCGCGTGGCGTATCTGGCGACGCATCGGTCTGCGGTCCCGGCGGCTCTTCGAGATCGAGGAGTCACTGACGCGGCTGGGCCGGCAGATCCGCAGTACGCGGCCGGGCCTACGCCCATGGGTATGGCCGTTCTCTCTGGCGCTGCTCAACTGGGGCTTCGATCTGGCCTGCCTGATCGCCTCCACATGGAGCCTCGGTATCCAGGTGCCATGGCCCGGAATCCTTGTGGCGTACGGGCTGACGCAGTTCGCGGGCAGCCTGCGCCTTACGCCGGGCGGTCTGGGCGTGGTCGAGACGAGCCTTACGGCGCTGCTCGTTCTCTACGGGATGCGCGCGGATCAGGCGATCGCGGTGACGCTGCTGTACCGGGTGGTGAGTTTCTGGGCCCTTCAGCCGATCGGCTGGGCGAGCGGGCTCGTACTGACCTTGAAGCGCAACGGAGCCGCGCGGGAGCCGAACCAGCGGTCAAAGCAGGACTCGAAGCAGGAGCAGGAGCCGCACGACCAGTAGGTTCGTCCGTCCATCCGTCAGACGTCAGCCCCGCCCACGCTGTCGACATCGTCAGCGCAGCATCAACAGAAACGGATCGAGGTGCGCTGGGGACGGGTGATCCAGATCGGCGGCGGTCTCGCCATCCGGCCCTTGCCGATGCAGCCGCACTACAACGCGACACTGGCGGCCCGGCACAATCTCGCCGTCTCGCTCGCGCGTGAACTCAAGGACACCGGAGTGACCTCGAATGTCGTCGCGCCCGGCGCCATCCGAGTGGACTCGGTACGGAAGTTGCTCACCGACATCGCGCCCGACCACGGCTGGGGCGAGACCTGGGAGGAGATCGAGCGGGCAGCGGCGCGGGAACTGCTACCGAACGACATCGGCCGGCTGGGAAGGCCCGAGGAGATCGCGGGCGCCGTGGCCTGTCTGACCGGCCCGCTGGCGGACTACATCAGCGGCGCCACGATCCGCGTCGACGGCGGCACGATCCGCTCCGTGCGTTAAAGGGCTCCGTGCGCCAGGGAACCCCGTGCACCAGGCCCTGTCAGGGGAAACCGTGGTGTGATGGCAACGTGAGCCGCGCTACGGAAGAGTCCAACCGCCGCATGCTTCGTGCACGGGACGCGATGGACCGTGCCTACGCGCAGCCGCTGGACGTACCGGCCCTTGCCCGGGTCGCCCATGTGTCCCCGGCGCACTTCACGCGCACCTTCCGGGCCACGTTCGGCGAGACGCCGCACCGCTACCTTCAGCGGCGCCGTGTCGAGCGTGCGATGTTCCTGCTGCGGGAGACCGACCACAGTGTGACGGACATCTGCTTCCAGGTCGGCTTCGGCAGCCCGGGAACCTTCAGCCGCACGTTCCGCGACATCGTCGGCCGGTCACCGAGGACATACCGCGAGGAAGCGGCGCCGGCGGGCGTACCGACATGCTTCACGATGGCGTGGACGCGACCGAGCGCGTGACCCGACCATCCGCTGTCCGCACGGCCCGTACTGTCCGTCGGCTGAGCAGTTTTGGATAAGTTTTCGTCCGACTTGCCCGGTAGCGTGACGCACATGTTCAACGCAATCACGCACTCACAGATATACGTCCTCGACCAGAACGAGGCCCTCGACTTCTACGTCGGCAAGCTCGGCCTGGAGGTCAACGCCGATGTCGACCTGGGCTTCATGCGGTGGCTGACCGTCAGTGTCCCCGGCCACCCGGAGCGCCAGATCCTGCTGGAGAGGCCCGGCGCTCCGGCGATGTCCGAGGAGACGGCGCAGCAGGTCCGCGAGCTGGTGACCAAGGGTGTGACGGGCGGCCATCTCATCTTCAGCACGGACGACTGCCGTAAGACATACGAGACGCTGCTGGGCCGAGGCGTCGAGTTCACCGAGGAACCCACCGATCGCCCGTACGGAATCGACTGCGGCCTCCGCGATCCCTTCGGCAACCACATCCGCTTCACCCAGCTGAACGCGGAGGAGATTCAAAGACTGTCCGACAGGCGGCGACCGGCAGGCGACGGACGAGGGGTGACGACCGAGAGATGACGACCGGAGTCCGTCCGGTCACACCACTCCCGCGAGATCCTGATTCAGCTCCACCACATTCACGACATCCCCGTGCCCGAGAAAGCCGCCGCCGCGGCCCTCGACATGATCGGCGACCAGCTTCCGTACCGTCGCCGGACTCAGTCCACGGACTTTAGCCACTCGGCTGACCTGCTGGTTCGCATACGCCCGTGAGATATGGGGATCGAGTCCCGAGCCCGAGGCGGTGAGCGCGTCGGCGGGCACGCTGCTCGGCGGCACACCGTCGAACGCGGCCACCGCGGCCCTGCGCTCCTTGATCATCCTGATCAGGACCGGATTGTTGGGTCCCAGATTGGACGCGCCCGAGCTGGTCGGGTCGTATCCCGAAGGGCCCGCCGCCGACGGGCGGGGCTGGAACCACTTGGGATCCGGCCCGCCCGGCCGCCCGGCCCGTTTCGGCAGATCGAAGCTCTGACCGATCAGACGCGATCCCGTCGCTCCGCCGTTTCCGCCGAGCAGCGAGCCGTTGGCCTGGGAAGGGAAGGCCGCCAGGGCGATGCCCGTGATCAGCAGCGGATAGCAGATTCCGGTGATCACGGTGAGGACGAGCAGTATCCGCAGCGCCGACAGATGGTGCCGCAGAAGCGTACGGAGAGACAAGGGCATGGCGGTCGGTCGCCTTCCACTCGGTTCTGCACTGGTTGTGTTCGCTGGTTGCGTTCACTGGTCGTCTTCGCCGGTTGTGTTCACCGGTTGCTTCTCATCGATCGCCCAAGGCTCGATCACCCAAGGCCGGGAATGAACTGGATGATCAGATCGATCACCTTGATCCCGACGAACGGCAGGATCAGCCCGCCCAGCCCGTACAGCCAGATATTGCGTCTCAGAAGCGCGGACGCCGACGACGGGCGGTAACGGACGCCGCGCAGGGCCAGCGGGATCAGCGCCACGATGATCAGCGCGTTGAAGATGATCGCCGAGGAGATCGCGGATTCCGGGCTGTGCAGTCGCATCAGATTGAGGTTGTCGAGGCCCGGATACACGACCGCGAACATCGCGGGGATGATCGCGAAGTACTTCGCGACATCGTTGGCGATCGAGAAGGTCGTCAGCGCACCGCGCGTAATGAGCATTTGCTTGCCGATCGCGACAATCTCGATCAGCTTGGTCGGGTTGGAGTCCAGGTCCACCATGTTCCCGGCCTCCTTGGCGGCCGAGGTGCCGGTG
>NZ_FMDK01000705.1 GCF_900091995.1 Streptomyces sp. MnatMP-M17 | reverse complement strand
ACCGGTGCGGCGGCGGCCTCGGGAGCCCGAGGTGCCGCGCTTGGGGCGGTCGGCCACCGGGGCGGTGATGACGACCGCGACGCCCGACGGAGTCCGGGCGCCGGTGATACGGCTCAGGGCCTCTTCGCCCGAGCGCACCTGGGTGATCTCCGGGCGGATCCCGGCGTCCGCCATGAGACGGACCATGTCGCGGCGCTGGTTCGGAGTGACCAGGGTGACGACGCTGCCGGACTCGCCGGCCCGGGCGGTACGGCCGCCGCGGTGGAGGTAGTCCTTGTGGTCGGTGGGCGGGTCCACATTGACGACGAGTTCGAGGTTGTCGATGTGGATGCCGCGCGCCGCGACATTGGTGGCCACCAGCACGGTCACATGCCCGGTCTTGAACTGCGCCAGGGTACGGGTGCGCTGCGGCTGGGACTTGCCGCCGTGCAGGGCGGCTGCCCGTACACCGCTGCTCAGCAGATGCTCGGTCAGCCGGTCGACGGCGTGCTTGGTGTCGAGGAACATGATCACCCGGCCGTCACGGGCGGCGATCTCGGTCGTCGTCCGTTGTTTGTCGGCACCGTGGACGTGGAGTACGTGGTGTTCCATCGTGGTGACCGCGCCCGCGGACGGATCGACGGAATGGACCACCGGATCGGTCAGATAGCGGCGCACCAGCAGGTCGACATTGCGGTCCAGGGTGGCGGAGAACAGCATCCGCTGCCCTTCGGGGCGCACCTGGTCGAGCAGCGCGGTCACCTGGGGCATGAAGCCCATGTCGGCCATCTGGTCGGCCTCGTCGAGGACCGTGATGGCGACCTGGTCCAGCCGGCAGTCGCCGCGGTCGATGAGGTCCTTGAGCCGGCCCGGAGTCGCGACGACGACCTCGGCCCCGGCGCGCAGCGCGCCGGACTGCCTGCCGATCGGCATCCCGCCCACCACCGTGGCCAGCCGGAGCTTCACCGAGCGGGCGTACGGCGCGAGGGCGTCGGTGACCTGCTGCGCCAGCTCGCGCGTCGGTACGAGGACCAGCGCCAGGGGCTGACGCGGCTCGGCGCGCCGTCCGGCCGTACGGGCCAGCAGCGCGAGACCGAAGGCGAGCGTCTTGCCGGAGCCGGTCCGCCCGCGCCCGAGGGCATCCCGTCCGGCGAGCGTGTTCGGCAGGGTCGCGCCCTGGATCGGGAACGGTACGGTCATGCCTTCGGCGCCCAGCGCGGCCAGCAGCGGTGCGGGCATGTCGAGTTCGGCGAACGTCTCGACGGCGGGCAGCGCGGGAGTGACGGTCACGGGAAGCGCGAACTCGCCCTGCAAGGCGGCAGGCCGGCGGCCGGAGCCGCCCGTACGGCCGGAACCTCCGGAACGGCTGGAGCCGCCGCCCGTACGGCCGGAGCCGCCCGTACGACTGGGGGCACCGGATCGGCTCGGCGCACCGAAGCGGCCACGGCCATTTCCGGCGCCGGAACCGCCTTTACGGGTGCGGGTGAAGCGGTCGTTCGTGCGTGTGCGGTTCATACGGAACCTTCCTCGATGCGGCACGTATCAAGGAATTCCCGGAGCGATGAGCGGCACGGAGAATCGCAAGAATGAGCCGAATGAAATGAGAAACAGAAATTGAATCCGGCCGGCAGGCGGATGCTCGCAAGTCGGCTGCGGTGGCTCTGACGGATTCGTATCCGGAGCGTGGAGCGTGGGGCGGAATATCAGCCCGGAAAGGGAAGCTGTCCGAATCCTCGCCGGGAAGGAATTCCCGGCACGGCGGAGCGGCTCCGCCTCGAAATGCACGTAGATGCACGTAGCTGGGGCCCGCACCCCCAAGGATGCGGGCCCCAGCTACGAAGTACGCGTCAGCGTCAGGCGGGAACGATGTTCTCGGCCGTCGGGCCCTTCTGGCCCTGCGCGATGTCGAAGGTCACCTTCTGGCCTTCGAGCAGCTCGCGGAAGCCCTGGGCGGCGATGTTCGAGTAGTGGGCGAACACGTCGGGTCCGCCGTCCTCCTGCTCGATGAAGCCGAAACCCTTTTCCGCGTTGAACCACTTGACAGTACCAGCGGCCATGTTGAATCTCCTTCGGGGCAGTTCGCCGAAACCCGCACCGTGCGGACTCCGTGTCGCCGCGATGATCGCCCCACCCGGACCATGGCCGGAAATACAAAAGCGCTCCCACCGGCACGGATGCCAGGTGAGGGCACTTGAAGTTTGGGAACCACAACTGCAACTGACACCGACAGTAGCACGACGGGACCGGCGCCGCGTGGACAATTGTTTTGTCCCACCTGTTGTGTGAGATACCCTCACCGCGCCCAGCGCCGATTTCTCATCTCACGATCACAGATTAAGTGACTTCGGTCACCCAAGCGGTCGGCCGGCCGGGAGCCGGGCGGCGAACCGCCGGAAATCCGGGCGACGGACACCGGCCCGGCTGACACGCTGGCGCATATGACCACGCCACTGACCGCGAGACAACGGCTTGCCGCGCTTCCCGGCCATGCGGCCGTGAACGGCGAAGACTTCACCGGCCAGGACCTTGCTTCCGCTCGTACGGCGCGGCTGCGGTTCACGCGCTGCTCATTCGTCGGGGCCGATCTGCGCCACGCCACCCTGGACGGGTGCTGGTTCAAGTTCTGCGACCTCAGCGGCGCAGACCTGCGCGGGGCTTCACTCCGCGAGGTCAGCCTGGCCGGATGCGATCTACGGGGTGCTGATCTGCGCGACACCGATCTGACCTACGCCAGGCTCGGAAGCGTGAGCACCGGCATGCCCGCGCTCGGGCTGACCGACGTCACCGGTGCCCGGTTCGAGGGAGCGTCCCTGCGCAGTGTCCAAGTGGAAGGCGTCATCGGGTGGCCACCCGGGCATGGCGGGAACGAGTAACCCCAGTTGCCGCCCGGTCATGGCCGTTCGCCGTGGATCCAGTGCTTCATACCGGCACGGTGGAGGACCGCACTGACACCGCTTCAGGTTCTTCAAGGGTGCGCGGGCCATGAACCTGCCGTGCCCCGCGGAGCCGAGGGCGAAGGCGCCGGCCGCTCGGTCGGCGGGTCGGCGTCGGGATGGGCGAGGCCGAGGTGGTGCCGCAGTGTGGTGCCCTCGTACTCCGTGCGGAACACACCGCGCTCCTGGAGCAGCGGGACCACGGTGTCGGCGAATGCGTCCAGCCCGCCCGGCGTGATGTGCGGGACGAGGATGAATCCGTCACTGGCGTCGGCCTGCACGAAGGAGTTGATGGTCTCGGCGACCGTGGCCGGGGAGCCGACGAAGGACTGGCGGTTGCCGGTCTCGATGACCAGGTCCCGGATCGACCACTTGTTGGCGGCGGCGAGTTCCCGCCACGCTCGGGCGGTGGCCAGCGGATCCCGGTACATCCGCACCTGCGCGCGACCGCGGGCGATGGTGTGCTCGCCGAGGTCAGGGTCGATGTCGGGGAGCGGGCCCTCCGGATCGTACGCGGACAGATCGCGGTTCCAGACGAATTCCAGGTGCTTGATCGCGGTGGCCCCGCTGACCTGCTGACGGCGCACCTCGCGGGCCAGTTCCGCCGCCTCGGCGTCCGTGTCGCCGAGCACGAAGGTCGCGGCGGGCAGGATCAGCAGCTGGTCGTGGGTGCGGCCGTGGCGGGCGAGGCGGCTCTTGACGTCGGTGTAGAACGCCTGCCCTTCCTTGAGGGTGCTGTAGCGGCTGAAGATCGCGTCCGCGCCGGCCGCCGCGAACTCGCGCCCTTCCTCGGAGTCGCCGGCCTGGAAGATGACCGGGCGTCCCTGCGGGCTGCGCGGGACATTGAACTGTCCGGCGATGTCGAAATGCCGGCCCTTGTGCACGAAGGCTCCCGCCCGCGCGTCCCGCAGGAAGGTGCCGGACTCCTTGTCGGCGGCTATCTCGTCGCCCTGCCAGGAGTCGAACAACTCGGTGGCGGTGGCCAGGAACTCCTTCGCCCGTGAGTAGCGCTCGTTCTGCGGCAGGAAGCCGGCGCGCCGGAAGTTCTCGCCGGTGAAGGCGTCCCACGAGGTGACGACATTCCAGGCGGCGCGGCCGTCCGACAGATGGTCGAGGCTGGCGAACTGGCGGGCCACCTCGTACGGCTCGTTGAAGGTCGAGTTGATCGTGCCGGTCAGGCCGAGGCGTTCGGTGACGGCGGCGAGCGCGGTCAGGACGGTGAAGGTGTCGGGCCGCCCGACGACGTCCAAGTCGTAGATCCGGCCGCCCTGTTCCCGCAGCCGCAGGCCCTCGGCGAGAAAGAGGAAGTCGAACTTGGCGCGCTCGGCGGTCTGCGCGAAGTGGACGAACGAGCTGAACTCGACGTGGCTGCCCGCCTCCGGGTCGCTCCATACGGTGGTGTTGTTGACGCCGGGGAAGTGCGCGGCGAGGTGGATCTGCTTCAGTGGCGTGGCGGACTTGCTCATCTCTCGTACGGTCCCTTCCGGCTCAGGCGGCGGCGTAGCGGTTGGCAGGGCGGGGCAGTCCGAGCAGTCCGCGCAGGGTGTTCGCCTCGTACGCGGTACGGAAGGCGCCACGGCGCTGGAGTTCGGGCACCAGAAGGCGGGTGATCTGCTCCAGGTCGTACGGAAGGGCGGCGGGCCGCAGCCGGAAGCCGGTCAGTCCGGCGTCCCGCAACTCCTCCAGCAGGTCCGCGAGTTGCGCGGGCGATCCGGTGAAGACGCGGGCGTCGCTGCTGTACTCGACGCCGGCACGCTCGTCCAGGCGGGCCTTGCGGTCCGCGGCGGCACCGGGATCGCCGTCGAGGAAGACCACCAGGTCGCCGAAGACATGCACGGTCTCGTCGGCGCGTCCGGCGGAGGCCTGCGCCGCGCGGATCCCGGCCAGGACGGCCCGTGCGTCGTCGGCGCCGCTCGGAGTGACGAATCCGATGTCGGCCGAGCGGGCGACCAGTTCGTACGGGACGGTCGCGTGCGCCAGCGCGGCGACGAGCGGCTGTCCCTGAGGCGGGCGCGGTGTGATCGAGGGGCCCTTCACGTTGAAGTGGGCTCCCTCGAAGTCGATGTAGTGCAGCTTGTCGCGGTCGATGAAGCGGCCGGTGGCGACATCGCGGATCTCCGCGTCGTCCTCCCAGCTGTCCCAGAGCCGACGCAGCACCTCGACGTAGTCGGCGGCCTCGTCGAACAGCTCCTTCACCCATGACTGTCCCGCAGCCGACCGTCCCGCCGCTGTTGACCGTCCCGCTGCCGTGGCCAGGTCCTCGATCCGCAGGCCAGGCACCGTACGACGGCCGAAGTGCGTGGCCTCGTCGGCGCGTACGGACACTCTGACCTGGATTCCGGCCCGTCCGGTGCTCACGTGGTCGAGGGTGGCGATCGCCTTCGAGAGGTGGAAGGGCTCGGTGTGGGTGACCACGGCGGTCGGGATCACCCCGATGTTCCGGGTCGACGGCGCCACCCGGGCGGCGATCAGTACCGCGTCCAGCCGGCCCCGTACCTGATCGGTGCGCTCGTCCGGCTCGACGTGCCGGGAGCTCTGGAGGCTGAGCGAGTCATCGATGGTCACGAAGTCCAGCAGGCCTCGCTCGGCCTCGGTGACCAAGTCGGTCCAGTACCGCGCGGTGAACAGTTCGCCGGGCCGGGCGTCGGGCTCCCGCCAGGCCGCGGGATGCCAGCCGGCGCCGTCGAGGGCGACGGCCAGATGGAGGGCTGCGTGTGACGTGCGGGGCATGGGCGTACCGCTTCCTGTGAGCATGCCGAAAGGCGTCCGCGCCCGTGCTCGGTCGGGGTGGAGGCTCGGCGAGAAGGGGGAGAGAAGGGGGAGAGAAGCGCGAAAGGAGGGCCAGGCGTGGGGCCAGGCGTAGGGCTGGTGCGCGAAATGCCTGAGCGATGCCTGAGCGATGCCTAAACGGCGGAGTGTCGCGCGGCGACGGACTCGTACGCCGGACACAGGGCGGCGGCGACGCGCTGGAGATCGATGTGCCGCCGCGAGTACATGGCGATGGTGACCATGGGCCGGTCACCTCCATCCCGATCGGCTCGCGCTAACAAGCCAGGGCCTGATGCCGGCATTAATGACCTGCCGGCACCGTGACGCGGCTCTGATCCGCAGCACGATCCTTGTCCTTGAGGGGTGAACACAGATCCTCACCGCTGTGTTCCCGCGGAATTTTATGGAAGGCCGGATGGGCACCCAGCCGCCGTACGTACGACCAGAGGCGGTCGACGGCGGTGACGCGCCGCAGGGCGTCGGCGTCCAGGTGGACGAGCGCGACCCACAGATCCACGTCCGCGGCCGTGAGCGTCTCGCCCAACGCGTAAGGATATGAGGCCAGTTGGCGCTCCAGGAGATCCAGAGCCGAGTCCAGCGCCGGATCCCGGGCGAGGTCCTCACCGAGGAGTTCGCGGACGGCGTCGATGTCGGCGGCCAGGGCGGCGGGCCGCAGGCGGGGCAGATCGACGTTGTCCTGGTCGGTGAGACGGAGGGCGAGGTCGTCGAGGATGTCGGGCGTGTGGTTGTTCACGATCCGTCCGCTCCACAGATCGCAGAGCGCGGGCACGGTCGGCGGACCGTCGTAGTGGTGCCGGGTGGTCTCGTAGGCCGTACGCAGCGCCGCGAGCGCGTCGCGGGCGCGGGCCGACGAGGGCAGGAGCGTGGTGCCGACCGAGTTTTCGAGTCCGAGCAGGCCGAGGGTGATCGAGATGCGCAGTGAGCGCGGACAGCCCGGCGAGAGATACAGATGGTAGCGGCGCGGCGCCGGATAGTAGCCGCCGCCCGGACCGGCGCCGATACGGTCGCGGAAGGACGTCTGCGTAACGGTCTTGGGCATGGCATCGGACATGATCTCGGACAGGGCAAAGGTCTCGGACATGGCTCTCTCCATGGGTGCGGTGGAGCCCCGGTGGCTTCTTCGGCGCCGGTGGCCGTACGGGAGGAGAGTCCGGCGGCACGCGGCAGCGCACAACGCCCGGACCCGGGACTGTGATTGCGGACCGGTTCGGTTCGGCTTGGACCGGTTCGGACCGGTTCGGCTCAGGCGGCCGGAGCGCAGCCGTTGCGGAGCCGCAGCAGATCGATATGGCGGCGCCTGGTCAGCAGGCGCGAACGCGGCAGCGGCGTCGGCCGGAATGCCCGGCAGACGCTCTTGCTCTTCCGCGATGTCCTGGCCATCTCCGCCGGTCCCGTCCCGTTCATCGGGCCTCGCGAGACAACGAGACCGCACTTGCCCCACCGCCCGGGGCGGGACCTGGTCGTCACCCGGGGCACCCCGTCGCAGTGGAAGGGTTGCCTGCCAGCGGGCCGGGGCCGATGACCCACCTGAGCAGGAACTCCCGCGCGGGTGAGCGCTGACTATCGTGACCGTCGCCCAACAGTCTGAGCGCGCTCCGATGGACCGTCAAGAAGCCGGAACAAGCCGGAACAAGCCGAACCAAGGCAGTACGGCGAGATCCCGACAGGGCCCGGCTGTCGGGCCGGCGGCGGATCGTGGTCGCCGAACAGGCCCGGTCAGCAACCCGCTCGTAGCCCATCCCCGAGACCAGCGCCAGGACAAGCCGGTCGAACACGACCGCGTCCGCGATCCGCGGGTTGTGGCACCCCAGCGTGTGCGAATCGGGCCTGACAGGGAGCAGCCTCAGGAACTCCTCGCGGATTGGGTCGATGATGGACGCGGGCACGACGGACACAAACCCCCCAGATGGTCACATAGCGTAGACAGCTCCCTGATCATCAAGGCCGTCTCCGTCGTGCCGTCCTCTCCGTCGTTTGCCCACGTCTACGGGCCGACGCCTAGATGATGAAGCGGTGGATGGCCTCGTTGGCGTGGTCCTGAAACGATGGATTGGCCAAGTCGGGGAAGATGTCCGCTTGGTCGACCAGGGGGCCCTTCAGCTTGTTGGCCGCGCTGGCGTAGAACACGCCACTGGACAAGGTCGGGTCGGTGACACCGTCGACCAGTCGCTTCGCGCCGACCTCAAGCTTGTGGGAGATCCCCAGGGCGGGCAGGACGTACTTGGACGCCATGCGCAGCGGTAGGGCGATGTTGTTGGAGGCTTGGGTGCCGGTGGTGGCGCCGGGGCTCACGGTGATGAAGCGGTGGTCGGGGTGTTGGCGGGCCAGGTAGGCCATCCAGAGGGCCCCGATGTACTTGGCCTGCCCGAAGGCGAGGTTGAAGTCAGTCTTTCCGCTGGCGAAGAATCTGCCGTCGATGACGGTGGCGAGTTCGTCGGCAGAGGTTGAGGCAAAGGACGGCCGCTTCATCCGCAGCATCGGGAGTCCCCTGGCTGCTTCACTTCCGGCGAGGACCGCGACCTCGCCGAGTTGCCCCTCGGCCAGGAGTCCTTCGAGGAGGACGACGTGGCCAAGAACATTCGTCGCGAAGACGTTGGTGACCCCGTCACCGGTCAACTCCATCGACCGCGGGCCGATGACGCCGGCGTTCATGACCAACGCGTCGACGGATCCGTCGACGGCGGCGAGGCCGGCTCGCACCGAGCCCAGATCGGCGACATCCATGACGACGATGTCGAAGATGCGCCGGCCGGTGACGGCTTCGAGCTCGGCCTTTGCCGTTGTCGCGCGGTCTCGGTTGCGGCAGGCCAAGTAGATGCGGGTCGTCTCCGGTCGCTGAGCCAGTTGCCGGGCCACGTCCTTGCCGATCCCGACGTTGGCGCCCGTGATCATCACGGTCTTTCCCGGGGGTGTGCTCATCGGGATTCCCTCTCATGTTCTGCGGGGCTGATCAGGTTGAACGGCTCATGCTGCTTCGCGGAGGCCAGTGCTGCGGTGACGAGTCACGCGGCCGTCAAAGTGGGTTGTGCAACTCAGTCTGACCCGGGCCAGACTGGGCTGTCAAACTCAGAATCGCTACCATGGGTGCATGGCGAACAAGACGAACGATCGGCCGCGGCTCACCGCGAAGGGCGAGCGCGTCCGGGGCCGAATCGTGGAGGGGGCTGCGGCCTTGATCCACGAGCGCGGAGTCGCGGGGACCACCCTGGAAGACGTCAAGGAGGCAGCGGAGGTCAGCGGCTCGCAGCTCTACCACTACTTTCCCGACAAGAACGAGCTCCTGCAGGCGGTCATCGACTACCAGGTCGACACCCTCGTCAATCACAATCGGCAGGCTCTCAGCAGCGAAGACGGAGTCGCAGCCTGGCGGGACATGCTGATCGCCGGGGTGAAGCACGGCCAGGCCAAGGGAGGCTGCCCACTCGGTTCGCTCGGCGGCCAACTCGCCGAGAGCGACCCCGAGGCCCGAGCCCTCATCGCCGCCGGATTCGAGCGATGGTCAACCGCCATCACCGAAAGACTCAGGTCGCTTCATGCCGACGGGAAGCTCGCACCCGGCATTGACCCTGACGACCTCGCCACCACTATGCTCGCCACCCTCCAAGGGGGACTACTGCTCGCCCAGGTGCAACGCAGTACGCGTCCCTTCGAAGTTGCGGTCGATACCCTCCTCGCCCTTGCCATCCAGACGTGAGGCTCCGACGGGGCTCCTTGGGCCCGTCCACACGGCCCTGGCCGAACGCGAGATCAGGCCACGCATCAGCAAGCGCGGCACGAAGACGCCGGTCCAGACCGACGGCCGCTGGGTGGTCGAGCGCACGAACTCGTGGATGAACAACTTCGGCAAGCTTCGCCGCAACACCGAGCGGCGACGCGCTTGCACCGAGTTCTTCCTTGCTCTGGCCATGGCCATCATCACAGTCCGTAGCCTGATCCGACGAGCCTGGTACACCTACCGGTGGGACACCCGCCCGCGCAGCCCCCGCACCCGATAGCCCAGCTCAACGCCTACTGGCGGACGCTCTTAGGGTCTTTCGTTTGGATCAGGCTGGGTGAGGGAGCGCCCGCCGCGGGAGCGGCTG
>NZ_FMDK01000855.1 GCF_900091995.1 Streptomyces sp. MnatMP-M17 | reverse complement strand
ACCGGCTCCGCCGCTCCCGTTCTGGCCGCCGCCCAGACCGCCGCCTGCCGCAGCCGTGCGTCGTCCGCCTCCACGAACGGCAGGATCAGGGGCAGTTGGGCGATGACGGCCGCCCGGCAGCCGCCGGCCGCCTCGCCGTCCCGCTCGTCCTCGCTCTCGGCTATCCCGCCCAGCAGAAGGAGCAGTTCAAAACTCTGGACTCCGGCGGCGGCCAGCCCGGCCAGATACGGCACTGCGCGCGCGGTGGCCTCGTACACCGAGCCCTGGTGGAAGATGCTGCCGTACAGCTCGCCCAGCGCCGACGACACCTCCTCCTCGTCCTCGCTCGCCAGCCCACGCAGCAGCGCGGGCACATCCTCGGCGCTGCCGTAGGCGTGCTCGAACTCCGCCCATGGCTGGGCGTCCAGATCGGTGAATACCTGTACGAGATCCATGACCGGAATCGTGCCACGAGGGTCTGACAACGCCTCGTTCCCGGCCCAACCCCGGCCGCCTCAGACCCCGTTCGGTCCGCGCTCAGACGGCGTTCAGACCGCGCCCGTGCGCCTCGTCGTACGCCGCCCGCGACTCGGCGATCGTCACCCGGTGGCGCTCGGCCCAGTCCGTCAGTCCCAGCAGCGAGGCGTGCAGTTCGCGGGCCACCGCCGTCAGTTCGTACTCGACCTTGGGCGGGACCGTCGGATGCACCGTACGGATCAGCAGCCCGTCACGCTCCAGATTGCGCAGGGTCAGGGTGAGCATCCGCCGGCTGATGCCCTCGACAGAGCGCTCCAGCTCCGTGAAGCGGATCGGTCCATGGGCGGCGGCGACGATGATCAGGACGCTCCACTTCCCGGCGACCCTGTCAAGAACTTCCCGCACCGGGCACGCCTGCGCGTGCACGAGCTGCGTCGTTACGCGCGTGTTCCCTTGGGACATCGAAGTGCCTCCTTACCGGCGGACTGGACGGCCGCCCACGATAAGCCCGTTACATATCGTGCACCTTTGGAGGTCCGAAGCCTATGGACAGGGTCGTACCACCTGCCCGTCACTCCCGTTGGACAGCGCTGACCGTGCTGTGCGCGGGAACCCTGATGACCGTTCTCGACGGCAGTATCGTCACCGTGGCGATGCCCGCGATCCAGTCCGACCTCGGCTTCTCACCGGCCGGTCTCGCCTGGGTCGTCAACGCCTATCTGATCGCCTTCGCCGGACTCCTGCTGCTGGCGGGACGGCTCGGTGATCTCATCGGCAGACGGCGGATGTTCGTCTCCGGACTCGCCGTGTTCACCGCCGCCTCGCTGCTCTGCGGGCTCTCCACCGGCTCCGGCACCCTGATCGCCGCGCGCTTTCTCCAGGGTGTCGGAGGAGCGATGACCTCGGCGGTCGTCCTCGGGATGCTGGTGGCGCTCTTCGAGGAGGGCCGTGACCGGGCCAGGGCCATCGCCGTGTTCAGCGCGGTCGGCGCCGCGGGCGGCGCGCTCGGCACCTTTCTCGGCGGCGCCCTCACCTCGGCGCTCGGCTGGCACTCGATCTTCCTGATCAATCTGCCGATCGGAGTGGCCGCGCTGATCGCCGCCACGCGCGTGCTGGAGAACGACCGCGGACAGGGCCTCGGCAAGGGCGCCGACTACCTGGGCGCGGTGCTGGTCACGGCGGCGCTGATGCTCGGTGTCCACACCATCGTCAAGGCCGCCGACCACGGCTGGACATCCACCCGCACTCTCGGGCTCGGCGGACTCTCCGTACTGCTGCTCGCGGGCTTCGCCGTAGAGCAGTCGTACGCGGCCGATCCTCTGCTGCGTCCACGGCTGCTGCGCTCACGGACGCTGGTCGGCGCGAATCTCGTGCAGTTGCTGATGGTCGCCGGGATGTTCACCTTCCAGTATCTCGGCGCGCTCTACATCCAGCGGGTGCTGGGCTACGACGCACTGCTGACGGGCCTCGCGTTCCTGCCCGCGCCGGTCGTCATCGGTGTGCTGATGCTGGGCCTGTCGGCCCGGGTGACCGTACGGTTCGGGCCCCGGCGTGTGCTGCTCGCCGGGCTCGTACTGATCGTCGCCGGGCTGACGCTGTTCGGGCGGGCGCCCTCGGACGGTTCGTACGCCGTCGACGTACTGCCCGTGATGCTGCTGCTCGGCATCGGCTTCGGTCTCGCCATGCCGGCGCTCACGGGCCTGGCGATGGCGGACGTACGGCCGGAGGACGGCGGTCTCGCGTCGGGCCTGTTCAACACCGGCCAGGTGGTGGGCGGTGCGCTCGGTCTCGCCGTCACCACGACGCTCGCCTCCGGCCGGACGAGCGAGCTGCTCAGCGCGGGCGAGGACGCGGTGTCGGCACTGAGCGACGGCTACCGGCTCGCGTTCCGTACGGCGGCGGGCATGGCCGTGGCGGCGCTCGCGGTGGCGGCGGCTCTCCTCCGTAAGGAGAAGCCGCGCGGAGACAAGCCAAGCAGGGAGAAGCCGCGAACCTCCGCTCCGCAGGCCACGGTTCACCCGCCGTCCACCACCCATACGGGGTAATCCCGGACTACTCCCGTAATCTCATGATCCGGCCGGTACACACTCGGGATCCGGTGCACACCACGGGGAAGGGACCGGTAGGTGCTCCACGCGCTCCGCCGACTGCTGCTCGTCCTGCTGGCGCCGCTGCTCGCGCTCTGCGCCGCGTGCACATCCGGCCCCGCCGCCTCCGCCGTCCCGGGCGGACCGGGCGGACCGGGCGGGCCCGGTGGGACCATCTCCTCCGCCACGCCGGCCGGGCTGGACGATCCGGCGAAGAAGGAGATCGCGATGCGGCTCGTCTCCAGCGCGGAGAACTCCTCACTGGACTGGAAAGCCCAGTACGGCTACATCGA
>NZ_FMDK01000786.1 GCF_900091995.1 Streptomyces sp. MnatMP-M17 | reverse complement strand
CGGCCGGGGCCGGACTGCGCCGGCCCCGGCCGCCGTGCTCACGGGTTCAGCAGGCGGGGAATCGGGAGCGAGGCGCCGGAAACGTCGTCCAGCTCCTCCTCCGTGATGACGACCTCAGTGGCCGCCAGCTCGCTTTCCGGCGAGAACTCCGGCTCCTGGTTCGCGGTCATGAAACCTCCTTTTGATTGCGGGATTTCGGAAGAAGCCCTGCGCAAGGCAACTTCATAAAGCCAAGCAGGCGCGTGCCCTGTCAATGAATTCCGTGGACCTGACGGTATTCCTTTCGGTGGTCACGCCCCACCGGCCCGGCGTACGACGCCGATACGCAGAAGCGTTCGCACCACGTTCAGCGCGGAGGCCTCGCCGGCCGCCGGTGCGATGTCACCTGCGCACCACTCCTCCTGGGCGTCCTGGAACCACAAGTCCTCCACGTAGTCGGCGACGGCGCCCTGGAGAGTCAGGGTGGTGCTTCCCACGTGGAGCCTCAGACGGCCGTCGTCCGCGCGCTCGACGCCGGACAGCGCCTCGGTCACCAGCACCACGCGGGTCGCCGGCCCCGTCAGGTCCGCCGTCGCGGAGACGGTGGGAGCGCCCGCCGGCTCCAGGAAGTTCTTGCGGATGTCGCGCGCCAGACCGGCCGCGAGGGCGTCCGCGTCGACGAGGGGCAGTGCCTCGTGCAGTTCCTTGACGATCTCGGCCACACAGTCCGCCAGTTGCTCCGGGCGGCGCATCACGCCCCAGGGCAGCTCCCGCCGGAACGCGGCGAACTCCGGGCGGCGCTCGTCCAGCCGCTCGGCCAGCTTTCCGGCCAGCCAGTACCGCGTCAGCATGGGTACGAAGCCGATCGCCACGTGCACGGAGGGCTCGTCGGTCGCGATGCCGCTGTGCAGCCAGCCGCGCGGGATCCACAACACGTCGCCGGGGTGGAGGGTGGTCTCCAGCGTCGGCGGCTCCTGCTCGATGCGCGCCAGTTCCGCCTCGTTGGGCACGTTGCGGTGGCGGGTCTCGTGCGGGAGCGGATCCGGGATCAGCGGCTCGCGCACCCGCCAGGTTTTGCTGCCCACCGTCTGGACGAGCAGGTTGCCGCCCTCGTCGTGGTGGTAGGGGAACCCGGGCTGGTCGGCCGGGGTGAGGAAGCCCGTGGCCGAGGCGGGCAGACCCACCTCGTGGCCGAGGCGCCGACAGAAGTCGCCGACCGGCGTCCAGAACCGGTGCAGCACGTCGAGGACGATCGTCGATCCCTCGCGCAACAGAGCGCCGACCGCGGCGGGGCGCACCGTGTCAGCGAACGGCCGCTCGATGGGCCGCTCTCCCCAGGTGTACTCCGCCGGGGGCACGTCCACACCGCGGATGGCGCGGAAGGCGTCGGCGGGGACCCCGGTGTTGAGCATCCGGTCGATGCCCGCCTGGTCCAGCAGCCCGCGCAGCGGTTCCGGCGGCATGGACCAGACCTGGGGGCGCCGGGGTGGGTTCGCGACGAACTCCTCAGGCGACGGGACGAGTTGTGAGAGAGCACGGAAACGCACGGGCGTCCTCCTTGAGGGTGGGGCGGGAGTGATGGCACGCCGAAGCGCCGGACGGCGGCCCGGCGACCGCCCCGGCTGCGGCGCGGGGGCGGGTACGGCGCACGCGATCGCCGTCCGGCGTGTTACTCGGCGCCGCCCGCGCAGACGGTCGCGTGGTACGCCTCGTCGTCGCCGTACAGGACACGGCTGCGCTCGCCGTTCGGCGCGACCGGCACGTCTCCGGCCACCGTGATCCGCTGGAGGTGCCTGGGGGTGTCGCCGTAGTCGGCGACGGCGTAGTGCTGCGTGGCGCGGTTGTCCCAGAAGGCCACGTCCCCGGCGGCCCAGCGCCAGCGCACGGTGTTCTCCGGCCGGGTCACGTAGTTCTGGAAGATCCGCAGCAGGTCCCGTGAGTCCGCCTCGCTCCAGCCGGAGAACGACCGCACGGAGCTGCCCAGCAGCAGGGCGTGCTCGCCCGTCTCGGGGTGGACCCGCACCACGGGGTGCCGGGTGACGCAGGCGCCCGGCAGGGATAGGACGTCCGGGGTGACGATCATATCGGGGGTGTCGTAGGACTTGGACACCGGCGCGTGGACCGCCCACAAGCCGTCGGCAAGCTGCCGCAGCCCCGCGGGGAGGGTGGCGTACGCGCGCACGGTGTCGGCCCAGAGGGTGTCCCCACCGTAAGGGGGAATCGTCAGCGCGCGCAGGATCGAACCGAACGGCGGGCGGTGCACGAACGTGACGTCGGTGTGCCACGCGTCGGACTTGACGGCCTCCCGGCCGTAGTCGAGGTCGAGCACGGCCCGATTGCCGTGCGCGGCCTCCTCCGCCCCCATCATGGGATGGCCGGCGGTCAGGTCGCCGAAGCGGCGGCCGAACCGCTCGTGCCCGGCGGCGTCGAGCGACTGGCCACGGAAGAAGACCACACGGTGCCTGAGCAGCGCGGCGCGGATGTGCTGGACCGTGTCCGGGTCCAGTTCGCCGGCCAGATCGACGTTGCGGATCTCGGCGCCGACGTACCCCGCTACCGGGTGGACTGTCATCGCCGACCCGGCCGGGACCTGTTGCTGGGGTGTGCTCACGAATCCTCTCCTCGCTGTGCGGTGCTGGGCGCACAACCGCCCGGCGGCCAAGTCACGGCCTGTCACCGCAGCACGAAACATGGACGGACGGCACGTGCACAAGTGCTGGCCGCAAATCCTGTGGTCAATACCTCGGCCGCACCGAATACCGGCGCCTTTGATATCGGGGTCCGTCGTGCCGCGTATTTTCTTTCGGTCCCGAGAATCACGGCGGGGCCGATACCGAGGTCCCACCGAAATTCCTTACGCCCCGCATTGCTTCGAGGACTCGATTCTGGTCGACTCGGATAGCGCCCCACGGGCGCTCATCGGATACGAACGGATAACGGATAAGGATCGGCGAGTACATGGACGACGATCTCATCGCCAACCCGCAGGTGGCCCTGGAGGTCTTCCTCTCCGTCCGCAGGCGGGGTCGGCCGATGGAACGCGTCAAGCTCACCGACCCGGCCGCACTGTCGCTGGTGCCGTCCCTGCTGGCCGGCCGGACCGCTTCACCCGAGGAACAGCGGCGGGCCGCGATCCGCCTCGGTCTCCTGCTGCCGCCCCATGAGGCCGCGGCCCGTATGCAGGACCTGCGTTTCCGCGGCGACCTCGACGAGGCACTGCTCTCTTTCCTCCCGCCGCACCACTCGGACCAGGCGGCCGAACCGCCCGCCGACGAGCTTGAGTTGAGTCCCCTGCTGCACATCCAGTGGGGTGAGGACCTCCCGGAGGCCGTCGCGGCACGTGCCCTACCGGGCCACGCGGTGACGACCGGACCGGCTGGCTTCGCGGCCGAGCGGCCCGTCGTCTGGGTGGAGGATCCCTGTTCCGGGGTCGTGACGCCGTGGTGGTGCGGCGGCACCTGGGGGGAGGACCTTCGCCGGGTCGCTCTCGACGGCGCCTCGCCCGGCACGCTGTCGCCCGGGGCCGTACGCGCGTTGCGGCTGGCCGGCGTGCTGGTCCCGCGGACACCGGCCGCGCCGGGAGACGTCGGTGCGGAGCGGGAAGACTTCGACGCGGAGCCGGGAGGAGAACGGGCGGACGACGTCGCCGTGCTGCGCGGCACGTTCCCCCCTCTGTTCGTGGCGGCGCTGCGGCGCCACTTCCGGCGGATGCGCGCCGAGGGGTACTTCAGCACGGACCGCGAGCAGGTGCGGGACGGCCGACGCGACGGCATGTACTGTGACGCCGTCACGCTCTTCGTCCAGCAGCAGCTGACCGGGGCCGTCGCCCGGTGGGCCGGGAGCCCGCTGAGGCCCTCCTACACCTGGGCCGTCACGTACCGGCCGGGCGCCGCCCTCGAACGCCACCGCGACCGCCCGCAGTGCCGGTGGAACGTCTCCCTGTGCGTCGACACCGATCCCGGCGACGCCGGCCCGTGGCCCTTCCACATCCGGACCGGCACCCGTCAGCACACCGTCGAACTGGGCATGGGCGACGCCGTCGTCTACAGCGGGACCGACCACGAGCACTGGCGCGACCCGCTGCCCCCCGACCGCGTCGTCACGATGTGCCTCCTCCACTACGTGGATCCCGACTTCACCGGATCACTGGACTGAAGACCCGCGACGAAGGATGCGGAGCCGCTGCCCTTCGGCACGTGACGGCCCGCCGCACCCGCAGAGAACAGGAAGCCGGAATGCGATACACAGCACTGCAATGCCTGGTGCCGTCTCCCGAGGAGTTCGTCGCCTCACCCCCGGAGTCCCCCCGCCTGTGGTCCATGCCCGCCGGGCCCCTGGTCGCGCTCCTCGGGCTGCCGGACGTCGACACGATCGTCCGCGCCGGCCTGCCCGCCGCCAAGGTGCACGTCGTGCACGAGGGGCAGCTCGTCGACCCCGCCCGGTACACCTGGAGCAGGCGGGCCGACGACACCGGCTTCGGCGGGCAGGTC
>NZ_FMDK01000785.1 GCF_900091995.1 Streptomyces sp. MnatMP-M17 | reverse complement strand
GGCGGGCCGGGAGCGGGTGCTGTCCCGGTTCACCTGGGCGCAGGCCGCCCGTGGCACCGCCGAGCTGTACCGCGCGGCGATCGCCCGGCGGGCCGGCGCCCGGCCGGCGCCGTAACCCCGTGCCGTGACCTCCGTGCCGTACCTGTACTCGTACCCGTGCCCTACCCGTACGTCCGTACCTCCGACCGCGAAAGCAGGACGACTCTGTGCTGACCGTGGACTTCACCCGCTTCCCGCTCGCCGCGGGCGACCGTGTGCTCGATCTTGGGTGCGGCGCGGGCCGGCACGCCTTCGAGTGTTACCGGCGGGGCGCCCAGGTCGTGGCTCTCGACCGGAACGGCGAGGAGATCCGCGAGGTCGCCAAATGGTTCGCCGCGATGAAGGAGGCCGGAGAGGCGCCGCAGGGCGCCACCGCCACCGCGATGGAGGGCGACGCGCTCCAACTGCCCTTCCCTGACGGGTCGTTCGACGTCGTCATCGTCTCCGAGGTGATGGAGCACATACCGGACGACAAAGGACTGCTCGCCGAGGTGGTCCGGGTGCTGCGGCCCGGCGGGCGGATCGCGGTCACCGTGCCGCGGTACGGCCCGGAGAAGGTGTGCTGGGCGCTCTCCGACGCGTACCACGAGGTCGAGGGCGGCCATATCCGTATCTACAAGGCAAGTGAACTGCTCGGCCGGATAAGGGAGGCCGGGCTCAAGCCGTACGGCACGCACCACGCGCACGCGCTGCACGCGCCGTACTGGTGGCTCAAGTGCGCGTTCGGCGTGGACAACGACAAGGTGCTGCCGGTCCGCGCGTACCACAGGCTGCTGGTCTGGGACATCATGAAGAAGCCCGCCGTCACCCGGGTCACCGAGCAGTTGCTCAATCCGGTGGTCGGCAAGAGCTTCGTGGTCTACGCGACCAAGCCGCGCCTTCCTGCGGCGGATGCCAAGTGACCTTGGCCGGCCGTGGGCCCGACGCCACGGAACATCTCGTCCTGCCCGGTGTGCTCACCGCCGAACAGGCCGCCGAGACCGTCGCCGGCATCCTCGCCGTACAGCACCGGGACGGTGCCATCCCGTGGTTCCGCGGTCACCATCTCGATCCTTGGGACCATGTCGAGGCCGCCATGGCGCTGGACGCGGCGGGCGAACACACGGCGGCGGCACGGGCGTACGAGTGGCTCGCCAGGCACCAGAACGAGGACGGGTCCTGGTACGCGGCGTACGAGGACCCGGCCGGGCCCGGAGCTGTGGCTTTGGGCGCGAGTGCCGGGGCCGGGCCTGCTGGCGCCGACTCAGGTCACACCATCACCCGGCCCAGCGACCTGGGCCGCGAGACCAACTTCGTCGCGTACTCCGCCGTCGGCATCTGGCACCACTATCTGGCCACCGGCGACGACGCGTTCCTCGACCGGATGTGGCCCGTCGTACACGCCGCGATCGAGTTCGTCCTCGTACTCCAGCAGCCCGGCGGACAGCTCGGCTGGAAGCGCGAGGCGGACGGTACACCCGTCAACGACGCGCTGCTGACCGGGAGTTCGTCCGTACACCAGGCATTGCGCTGTGCGCTCGCGATCGCCGAGGAACGCGAGGAGCCGCAGCCCGACTGGGAGTTGGCGGCGGGCGCGCTCGGGCACGCGATACGCCGTCATCCCGAACGGTTCCTCGACAAGAGCCGCTACTCGATGGACTGGTACTACCCGGTGCTCGGCGGCGCGGTGACCGGAGCGCAGGCCACGGCACGGATCGCGGCGGGCTGGGACCGCTTCGTGGTGCCGGGTCTCGGAGTGCGCTGTGTCGTGCCCAATCCCTGGGTGACGGGCGGTGAGAGCTGTGAACTGGCCTTGGCCCTGTGGGTGATGGGCGAGTCCGACCGGGCGCTGGAGGTGCTCCAGTCCATCCAGCATTTGCGCGCCGAGGGCGGGATGTACTGGACGGGCTATGTCTTCGAGGGCAACCGCGCCGTCTGGCCGGAGGAACGCACCACCTGGACGGCGGGCTCGCTGCTGCTGGCGGTGGCCGCGCTCGGCGGCGAGGAGGCGACCACCGCCGTGTTCAGCGGCGAGCGCCTGCCACGCGGTCTGGAGCCCGACTGCTGCCGCTGAGCCGGGCGCCCCGGCCGTGGTGAAACCCGGACGGCCCAGCCCGGGTGGCGGTGGTACGGGTACGGCGTGACGCTTCAGGCAGTCCGCCAGGGAGGTTCGCCGTGTCCGTCGAGGCTCACACCACCGCCAGCGGTCCGATACGCCGCGCCGTGACGGTGCTGCTCCTGATCTGCGCGCTCCTGCTGCCCACGGCCGCATGTGGCGGCGGTGACGACAACGACGGAGCGGGCGCGGCCACACCGGCGGCGGTGGAGACGACGAGTTCCGCGCAGGCGCGGAAGTTCGCCAAGACACGTTTCGTCGCCAACGCCGGTCTCGCGGCGGGCGCAACGTACCAGTGGATCGTCAAGCCGTACCGCGCGGGCAAGTTCAAGAAGGACGCGAGCGGCCGTAAGTACGCCTTGATCAAGGCCGGTCTCGCGGGCGCCTTCGCCTACAACCGGCTCAAGGCGGCGGCCGAGAACGCCAAGGGCGATCCGCTGCTCGCCAAGGCGATGGGCCCGCTCGACGCCGGGATCGCGTCGCTCAAGGGCATCGGCGCCAAGCTCGGCAAGGGCGAGGCGGGAAGCGCCGAGGTCGGCATGTTCGAGACGGTCATCAATGACGTCAAGGGCGCGGGCAGCGGCGCGGGCGCCGTGGTGAAGGACAAAGTGCCGTCGGTGACACAGCTCAGCCGCAGCTGACCGTCCCAGTCCCACCGGGCGCCGGCGACGAAACGACAACGGCCTCCCGCCGTAAGGCGAGAGGCCATCGCTGTGGCTCTATATCTCTCTATATGTACGGTACGGAGTCAGCCGCGCTGGATGCCCGAGGTGTCCTGGAGCACACCGCGGCGGCCGTCCTGCGTCTGGGCCACCAGACCGGTACCGCGCTGCTCGACCGCGAGATACCAGGTGCCGGGCGCCAGTTCGGCGATCGGCGTCGGCGAACCGTCCTCACCGAACAGCGGACGGGCCACCGGCACCGCGAACCAGAACGGAGCGAAGTCCCCGGCGGGCGTCGCGCCACCGGCCGACGGCTGGCCGGGCCGGCCCGCGCCCG
>NZ_FMDK01000781.1 GCF_900091995.1 Streptomyces sp. MnatMP-M17 | reverse complement strand
GGGACCCGCAGCCGCTCGCCCGGCGCGTAGTCGTGCGGGACATGCGCGTCCACCGGGAGCTCGATCTTGACCTCCAGCGGCGGCTCCTCCTCCACCGAGCCGTCGACCGACGCCCGGTAGTCCGCGACCGCCTCGCCCACCATCCGTACGTACAGATCGAAGCCGACGCCCGCGATATGGCCGGACTGCTCGCCGCCGAGCAGATTGCCCGCGCCGCGGATCTCCAGGTCCTTCATGGCGACATACATGCCCGCGCCCATCTCCGTGTGCTGGGCGATCGTCGCGAGCCGCTCGTGCGCGGTCTCGGTCAGCGGCTTCTCCGGCGGATACAGGAAGTACGAGTATCCGCGCTCCCGCCCTCGCCCGACCCGGCCGCGGAGCTGATGGAGCTGCGAGAGACCGAAGTTGTCACCACGCTCCACGATCAGGGTGTTGGCGTTGGAGATGTCGATACCGGACTCCACGATCGTCGTGGAGACCAGGACGTCGAACCTCTTCTCCCAGAAGTCCACCACCACCTGCTCCAGCGCGCTCTCGCCCATCTGTCCGTGCGCTGTCGCGATCCGCGCCTCGGGCACGATCTCGCGCAGCCGGGCCGCGGCCCGGTCGATCGACTCCACCCGGTTGTGGATGTAGAAGACCTGGCCCTCGCGCAGCAGCTCGCGCCGTACGGCCGCGCCGATCTGCTTCTCCTCGTACGGTCCGACGAAGGTGAGCACCGGATGCCGCTCCTCCGGCGGTGTCGTGATGGTCGACATCTCGCGGATACCGGTGACGGCCATCTCCAACGTACGGGGAATGGGCGTCGCGGACATGGTCAGCACATCCACATTGGCGCGGAGCTTCTTGAGCTGCTCCTTGTGCTCCACGCCGAAGCGCTGCTCCTCGTCCACGATGACCAGTCCCAGATCCTTGAACTTGGTCTCGGCCGAGAACAGCCGGTGCGTACCGATGACGACATCGACCGCGCCCTCGCGCAGCCCTTGGAGCGTGGCCTTCGCCTCCGTGTCCGACTGGAAGCGGGACAGGGCCTTCACAGAGACCGGAAACTGCGCGTACCGCTCGGAGAACGTACCGAAGTGCTGCTGCACCAGCAGTGTCGTCGGCACCAGGACCGCGACCTGCTTGCCGTCCTGGACCGCCTTGAAGGCCGCCCGTACGGCGATCTCCGTCTTGCCGTAGCCGACATCGCCGCAGATCAGCCGGTCCATCGGGACCGTCTTCTCCATGTCCTCCTTGACCTCGGCAATGGTGGAGAGCTGGTCGGGCGTCTCCACGTAAGGGAAGGCGTCCTCCAGCTCCCGCTGCCAGGGCGTGTCCGGGCCGAAGGCATGGCCCGGAGCGGCCATCCGCGCCGAGTAGAGCTTGATCAGATCGGCGGCGATCTCCTTGACGGCCTTCTTGGCGCGCTGCTTGGTCTTCGTCCAGTCCGCGCCGCCGAGGCGGTGCAGCGTCGGGGCCTCGCCGCCGACGTACTTGGTGACCTGTTCGAGCTGGTCGGTGGGGATGTAGAGACGGTCGCCGGGCTGGCCGCGCTTGGCCGGCGCGTACTCGACCAGCAGATACTCACGCGTCGCGCCCTGCACCGTGCGCTGCACCATCTCCACATAGCGGCCCACGCCGTGCTGCTCGTGGACGATGTAGTCGCCCGCCTCCAGCGTGAGCGGATCGATGGTCTTGCGGCGCTTGGCCGGCATC
This sequence comes from Streptomyces sp. MnatMP-M17, assembly GCF_900091995.1. Lineage (GTDB taxonomy): Bacteria > Actinomycetota > Actinomycetes > Streptomycetales > Streptomycetaceae > Streptomyces. Next base: position 1,194 of record NZ_FMDK01000781.1, on the reverse strand, counting down.
CGGGCGCCGTCCTTGCCGGCCGCCTTCTGGCCGGAGAGATCGGTCTCGGTGAGCACGGCCAGCTTGAGGTCGGGATCGACGAATCCGTAGTCGATCGAGCCGGTGGCGACATGGACGACAGACGGAGTGATCTCGGCCAGACCGCGTACGCCGCGCGCGCCCGGGGTGTCGAGCCGGGCCGGGATGCCCTCGCCGCTCAGCACCTCGACCGTACGGGAGGCCGTGCCATGGCCCTCCGTGACGAAGACGGTGCGCCAGCCGTCGGCGAGCCAGCCCTTGGTGTCGGCGAGCGCGCGGGCGGTGTCGCCGCGGTACGACTCGGGCGCGTGCATTCCGAGCGTGATGGACTCCTCGGTGAGGTCCTCGTCAACGGCGAACGGGGACACAGACCACCACATCATGCCCAGCTCGCGCGCCCGCTCCCGGACGTCCGCGATGCCCCACAGCGAGGCCGCGCCGACATCGATCGGGGCCTCGCCGCCGCCCGCGGTGGCGGCCCAGGACGCCTGGAGGAACTCCTGGCTGGTCGCCACCAGGTCCGCGGCCCTCGTCCTGACCCGCTCGGGATCGCAGACCAGGGCCATCGCGCCGGCCGGCAGTACGTCGAGCAGCAGCTCCATGTCGTCCACGAGGACGGGAGCGAGGGACTCCATGCCCTCGACCGCGATCCCTTCCGCGATCTTGCCCAGCAGCTCGCCCAGCTCGGGATGCTCCTCGGCGAGCGCGGCGGCCCGCTCCCGTACCTGCGGTGTGAGCAGCAGCTCACGGCAGGGCGGCGCCCACAGTCCGTGCTCGGCGACCTCCAGGGAGCGCTGGTCGGCGACCTTGAAGTAGCGGATCTCCTCGACGTCGTCGCCCCAGAACTCCACCCGCAGCGGGTGCTCCTCGGTGGGCGGGAAGACATCCAGGATGCCGCCGCGCACCGCGAACTCGCCGCGCTTCTCGACCAGCTCGACCCGGGCGTACGCGGCTGCCGCCAGCGCCTCCGTCACCGCGTTCAGATCGGCGCTCTGCCCGGAGCGCAGCGCCACCGGCTCCAGGTCGCCGAGCCCTTTGACCTGCGGCTGGAGCACCGACCGTACGGGCGAGACCACCACGCTGACCGGGCCGGCCGTCGGATCGTCCTTCGCGGGATGCGCGAGCCGGCGCAGCACGGCGAGCCGCCGGCCGACGGTGTCGGAGCGCGGGGAGAGC
>NZ_FMDK01000779.1 GCF_900091995.1 Streptomyces sp. MnatMP-M17 | reverse complement strand
AAGAGACGCGCGGGGCAGCCTGACTTCACAGGCTGCCCCGCGCGCCGCGTCCGGGCGCCTCACGACCCACGGCCCCTGGCCCCGCGCCGACGCCCTCACGATCACCGGCGGCCCCTTGGACATCCTCCGGCCGCCTCCTGACAGCCTCCTGGCAGTCGTCTGACGGCCATCTCCCGGCCTCCGCGCCGTCCGCGTCCCTGTCCCGCGCCCCCGTCCCGCGCCGGCCCCTCTCGCGGACTCGTAGCGGCCCCGTAGCGACGTCGTGACAGCCCTGTGACAGCCCGGACCGGCCGGCGCGACGGGCCCGCGACAGGCCGACGACGGGCAGGCGAGAGGCCGGTGACAGATCCGGCACAGCCGAGGGCGCACAACGGCGCATTTGCCTCTGTGGCCATTTCCCAGCGCAGTTGGGACCATTGGTGGCAGTCTGCTGAGCAGTAGATACGTACAGCTACGCAGTCGGAGGTGCAGTTTCCGTGGCGTCCAACGTCAACCCCACCGTCAGGCGACGCCGATTGGGACAGGAGTTGCGCCGGCTCCGTGAACTCAAGGGCATGACGGCCGAGGAGGTGGCGGAGCGGCTGCTGGTCTCTCAGTCGAAGATCAGCCGCCTGGAGAACGGCCGCCGTTCCATCAGCCAGCGCGATGTCCGTGATCTCTGCGGGGTGTACGAGGTCCAGGACCACCGCATCGTCGACTCGCTGATGCAAATGGCCAAGGACTCCCGTCAGCAGGGCTGGTGGCATGCCTTCGGCGACATCCCGTACAGCGTCTACATCGGCCTGGAGACGGACGCGGCCTCGCTGCGCGTCTACGAGCCGCAGGTCGTCCCGGGACTGCTCCAGACCCGTCCGTACGCCGAGGCGCTGATCAACGGCGCGCTGCCGGAGTCGGCGGCACCCGATGTCGAGAAGCGCGTGGGAGTACGGCTCAGGCGCCAGGACCGGATCAACTCCACCGAGAATCCGCTGCGGCTCTGGGCCGTGGTGGACGAGGCGGCGCTGCGCCGGGTCGTGGGCAACCGGCAGCTCATGCGCGAGCAGTTGGAGCATCTCGTCGAACAGTCGCAGCTCCCGCATGTCACCGTGCAGGTGCTGCCCTTCGACATGGGCGCGCATCCCGGGATCAGCGGGCATTACGCGGTTCTCGAATTCCCGGACGCCTCGGACTCCAGCGTCGTCTACATCGAGGGCGTGACAAGCGATCTCTATCTGGAGAAGGCCAATGACGTGCAGCGGTACAGCGTGATGTACGAGCATCTGCGCGCCCAGGCCCTGAATGTCGATCAGACCCGTCAGTTCATCGCGGAGATCGCCAAGGAATACGCCCGCTGAAACCTTTCGGGACTCTTCGTTCCGGGCCCTTCGGGACCCTTCGGGACGCCGCTCCTCACCCTTCGGGGCGCCGCCCTGCGCCGTCCCGTACCGCCTCGCGCCGTCCCGTACCGCCTCGCGCCGTCCCGTACCGCCCTCGCCCGGAGCGCGGGCACCATACACCTCAACTTCCTTGGCGCGTAAGGCCTCGACGGAGAAGCCACCAGGACGAGTGAACGCCTGTCCCGCCCATCGAGTGAGGCGAGTAGCGTCGATCATGCCAGCAAAGATGTTGGCGCGATTTCCCACCACTCGCTGAACCGGAGCGAACATGGCAATTCTTCAGGGCGCTACGGACTCGTGGACCAAGTCCTCGTACTCCGGCGGAAACGGCGCTTGCGTAGAGGTCAGGTCCCCCGTCGTCCAGTCCATCGCCGTCCGGGACTCGAAGGCGCCCGAGGGCCCCTCGATCTCCTTCGTACCCACGTCATGGAACGCGTTCGTGCAGGAAATGAACAAGGGCGCTTTCGACCTCGGCTGAGGTCGCTCAACGCCCTGCCTCCGCACCCGCACCACTGATAGAGCCCTCTCGACCGGTCCGCCGTCCTGGCCGAGGGGGCTCGGCCATGTCCGGAGCCGCTCGCCGTCTCGTTTCCCAGCTCCTTTCCCGACCGCAGGGGACCCGCATCCCATGCGGTCATTTCCGTATGTCCGGATGTCCGGGCCATGCCCGGGCCGATGTCCGGGCATGGCCCGGAGCCTGACGAAGTGCTCGCTCATCGTGTGGTCGTCGTCACGATCACGACAACGCCCAGGAAGGTCAAGAACAAGTAAAATCGTTCTGCTTTCTGATCTGAGTTCACATTTATGACCGGAGAAGCCCTTGACCCACCGCCGCGCCAGGCGGTTCAATCCCCGAAGTCCCCGCTCCCGCACGGGGCACCGCTGACCGGACGTACTGACGAAGAGCATCGATCGTTCACAAGGCGGACCCCTGGAGGGGGCACATGAACAGCCTCGACTGGATCGTGCTCATCGCATACTTCGGTGTGATGGTCGCGATCGGCCTCTGGTCGCACAAGCGTGTAGACAATGTCAGCGACTTCTTCACCGCCGGCGGCAAGATGCCCTGGTGGCTGTCGGGCATCTCGCACCACATGTCCGGCTACAGCGCGGTGATGTTCACCGGATACGCGGGCATCGCGTACACCTTCGGTGTCACCTCGTTCGTGACCTGGTCGCTGCCGATCGCCATCGGGATCGGGATCGGCGCTCAGCTCTTCGCGCCGCGGCTCAACCGGCTGCGCTCCCGGCTGCATGTGGCGTCCCCGCTGGAGTACCTGAAGAACCGGTACGACCTGAAGACCCAGCAGGCACTCGCCTGGTCGGGACTGCTGCTGAAGATCGTGGACGTGGGCGCCAAGTGGGCCGCCATCGCCACCCTGCTCTCCGTCTTCACCGGGATCTCCCTCAACCAGGGCATCCTCATCACCGGTGTCATCACCGGCATTTACTGCACGGTCGGCGGGCTGTGGGCCGACGCCCTCACGGAGCTGGGCCAGTTCATCATCCAGCTCTTCGCCGGGATCGCGATGCTGGTCGCCGTGATGGGCGAGCTGGGCGGCTTCAGCGCGCTGTGGACGGTCTGGGACAAGCTCCCCGAGGGCCATGCCGACCCGACGGCCGGGCCGTACACCGTGACATTCCTGCTGGCGTTCCTCTTCATCAAGATGTTCGAGTACAACGGCGGTATGTGGAACCAGGCGCAGCGCTACATGGCGACGGCCAGCGCCCGGGAGGCCACCCGCTCGGCCCGGCTCTCCGCGATCCTCTGGCTCGTCTGGCCGCTGGTCCTCTTCTTCCCGATGTGGTGCGCGCCGCTGCTGGTGAAGGCGCAGAAGCCGGACGCGTCCGACTCGTACGCCCTGATGACCGAGCAGCTCCTGCCGCACGGTCTGCTGGGCCTGGTCATCGTCGGCTTCTTCTCGCACACCATGGCGATGTGCTCGTCGGACGCCAACGCCATCGCCGCGGTGTTCACCCGGGACATCGCGCCCACTCTGTCGAAGTCGGCGCGCAGCTGGTCCGAGCGGGCCGGGCTGCTGGCGGCCCGGCTCTCCACCATCTCGTTCCTGGCGCTGTCGATGGCGGTCGCCACCCAGGTCAACTCGCCGACCTTCAAGGACATCATCACCGTCGTCATCAAGTGGGTGGCCGGTCTGATGGGTCCGATCGCGATCCCGTTCATGCTCGGCCTGCTCAAGCCGTTCCGCAGGTCGGGTCCGACGGCGGCGCTGACGAGCTGGGCGCTGGGACTGGTGGCCTTCTGGCTGGTCAACTATCCGATCAACTGGAACGTCGAGGGCGGTGTACCGCTCCACTACCAGGTCTCGGTCCCGCTCGCGGTCTCGCTCGTGCTGTACATCGTGATCGGCTTCCTGAAGCCGGAGCCCAGCGACGAGCGCGATGTGCTGCTGGCACGGATCAACGGCCAGGGCGACGGCGACGGTTCCGGTCTGACGGCCGCGTCGCTTCGAGTGCCGGCGCAGGCGGAGCCGGCGGACGCGAAGCTCCCGGGCCGGGAGGGCTCGGACGGCTGAACAAGCCGATCGGGCTACGGGCTACGGGCTACGGGCTGGTGACGCGTGGCTGATACGGGCGTACGGGTGCGGGCGTACGGGTGCGGTGGCGGCCTGTACGCCCGTACGTGTGCGCGCCCGGGCTCGCTCCGTATCCGTACAGCGGGCCTCCGTACAGCGCGTCTCCGTACCGCCGTCTGCGCGCGTCAGCCGCGCGGGTAGCGGACCAGCCAGCCCGACGTGGTGACGCCAGGGCTGTGCAGGGCAGGGCCCTGGGTCATCTCCATCGCGAAGTCGTCGGCGATTTCGAGGAGCGTGGGCCGGCCCTCCAGTTCGGCGAGCCAGGCGGGCGGCAGCGCGGTTTCGCCGTGGAGCGCGCCGAGCAGGGAGCCGCAGAGCGTGGCGGTGGCGCACGAGGGACCGTCGTGGTTGACGGCGAGGCGCAGCCCGTGGCGGATGTCCTCGCTGACGAGCGCGCAGTAGACGGCGACGGCGAGCGTGTCCTCGGCGGCGCGTCCGTCGCCGAGCCCGGAGATCCGTCCGGGGCCCGGAATCCCTTGCCGTACGGTGCCGAGCGCCCGCTGAAGGGCTTCGGTGACGGGCTGGTGCCCGGGACGCGGCGCGAGCAGGGCGAGGGCGCGCTGTACGCCGGCGTCGAGGCTCTCCGCGCGCGCCAGCGCGTGCACGATCACGGCGAAGGCGCCGGCCGAGAGATACGCGGCCGGGTGACCGTGCGTCTGGGCGGCGCACTCCACGGCGAGCTGGCAGACGAGCTGCGGCTCCCAGCCGACGAGCAGCCCGAAGGGCGCGGACCGTACCAGCGCGCCCGCGTCGCGGGCGGTGGGATTCTTGGGCTTGTCGAGCGTGCCCATGATGTCGTCGCCGAAGCCGGTGAGACAGGAGAGGGCCGGGCCGCGGCGGGCGTAGAGCCACTCCTCCTGGGCGAGCCAGCCGTTGTCCTTGCGGCGTACGTCCGGGCCCCAGTCGCGCTGGGTCGCGGCCCAGCGCAGATGCGCGCGGTGCACATCGGTCGGCGGATGCCAGGCGCCGGTGTCCCTGCGGACCTGGGCGCGGATCAGTCCGTCGACGGTGAAGAGCGTGAGCTGGGTGGCGGCGGTGATGGCGCCTCGGCGGCCGTACGCCGGAACGAAGTCGGTGACGCCGTCGGGGCCGTGCGCGGCCCTGATCTCCTCCAGGGTGAGGGCCGAGACGCCCGCGCCGAGGGCGTCCCCGATGGCTCCTCCCAGCAGCGAGCCCCGCACTCTGCTCCGGAAGTCCTGCTGCTCGGCACGGCCCCAGACGGCCCCGGACGGTGAGCTCACGAGTCCCTCCCTCCTCATGAGCCTCGCAGCGACTCCGCAGACTGCGCAGCACTGTAGTCGACCGGGAACAGGGAGTTGAGGGCGCGCGGAGGGATCACGGGCGCAGTCCGGTCGGTATGGGACCGGTCGCCCGTGAGATCACTTTTGCCACCGGGGCCTGCGGACGGGCCGGCCGTCCGGGCGCGGCGCGCCGGGCCCGGATCCGGGCCTCGGTGGCTCAGTTGCGCGGCGGTTGTGTGGTGGTCATGTGGTGCCGGCCGAGCCGGCGCCCGTACCCGTAGCCGTACCGCCCGTAGCCTCGCCGTTTCCGGACGGTTCCGTCAGGAGTTCCGTTCTGCGGGCGGCGGCCCAGGCGTAGGCCGGGTCCAGGGTCAGTGCCCGGTTCAGATCGGCCAGGGCCTCGGTCGTTCTGCCCAGGGCCTTGAGGGCCATGGCGCGGCTGCCCAGCGCCCAGGTGTACGAGGGGTCAAGGGCGAGCGCTCGGGTGTACTCGGCCACGGCCTCCTCGTACCGTCCGGCGAACCGGTACACCTCTCCGCGCTCGCCCAGGACCCGTGCCATGTCCGGGGCCAGCCGCTCGGCGCGGCCGAGGTCGGCCAGCGCTCCGGCGACATCGCCGAGCCGGCCGCGTACATGGGCGCGCCGGCTCAGGGCCCAGATGTAGTCGCCCGACAGCTCGATGGCGCGGTCGAAGTCCTGGAGCGCCGGGCGCTCAAGGCCCTGCTGGAACTTGGCCTGTCCCCGGCTGCCCAGGATCAGCGGATCGCGTGGATCGCGTGCGAGCGCGCGGTCGAGTTCGGCGACGGCCTCCTCGTGCCTGCCCGCTCTGCGGTACGTCTCGCCCCGCTCGCGCGGCACCCAGGCCGTCCCCGGAGCCAGTTCCTCGGCGCGGTCGAGATCGGCCAGGGCGCGCGTGAAGTCGTTCAGCGCCCGGTGGGTGAGCGCGCGGCCGTGGTACGCGGGCACATGCGCGGGATCGAGGACCAGCGCCCGGCCGTAGTCGGCGAGGGCCTCCTCGTGCGCGTCGGCGCGGAAGTGGTTCCAGCCACGGGCGGTGTACGCGGCAGTCCGGTCCTCGTCGGTCAGTTCGGTCCGGGCGAGCAGCAGGCCCAGTACGTCGACGGCGTAGCGCCGTTCGTCCGCGAGCGCCGCCAGACAGCCCGTACCCCAGGCGCCGATCGGCTCCGAACCGCTGTCCCGGCCCGCGTCGGCGAGCATCCGCGCCCAGCGGCGTACCTCCACCGGGCCCAGCCGGCAGACCGCGATCCCGTCGCGCAGCACGGCGGGCAGGGCGGCGCCGGGCCGGGCGCAGAGCAGGTGGTACGACTCTTCGAGGCGTGACTCGCGCCAGCTTTCCTGGGCCCATCGCCGGTCGGGACCGATTCCTTCACTCGGCCTGCCGACTCCCTCGCCCGGCCCGAGTCCGGCGTCGGCCGCCTCGCGCTCACGCGCGAACGCCTCGGCCAGCCGGGTGTGCGCCGCCGTCCACCGCTGCGGGGAGGTGGCGCGTTGCAGCCGTAGCATCGGATCCCGTACGACGTCGTGATAGTGGACCCGGCCGTCCGCCCGGCCGCTGACGAAGGGCAGGGAGCAGAGCCAGCCGAAGAGCCCGGCCGCCTCGTCCTCACCGGCGAAGTCCCGTCGCTCACCGGCCCGTCCCGCACCGGCCTGCCCGTCACCGGCCCGGCCTTCCGCGTCCCCGGCCCGCTCCTCCGCCCGCTCGCCGACCGCCGCCCGCAGGATGTCCTCGTTCAGCCGGCGCGGCAGGGCGCAGGCGAGCGCCACCGCCCGACGGGCCGGATCCCGCTCCCACTTGAGGAAGCGCTCCACGGCCGTCGCGCTGGGATCGTCCAGATCGCCGGAGCCGGCCGGCCGGTTACTGGCGAGCGTGGAGACCAGGACCGGCAGCCGGCCGGAGAGGCGCAGCACATCCCGTACGACCGGCTCGTCCACGACGCCCTTGTCGGCGAGCAGCCGCCGCGCCTCGCTCTCCGTGAAGGGATCGAGAGGCAGATCCGTCACGGCGTCCAGATAGTCGCCCCAGCAGCCGAGGTCGAGCCGGCGCTGTCCGGCGAGCGTGACCACGACATGGTCGGGCAACGCTCCGTACCGCTCAGTCGTGATCAGATCGCGCAACCAGATGTCCAGATACGGTCCGGTGCGCTCGTACGTGTCGAAGAAGAGAGCGATCCAGGGCGCGTCCGCGCCGACCCGCCGTATCTCCGAGACCAGTACGGGAGTGAGCACTCGGAGCGGCGACAGCACCAGCTCCGTGTCCTCGTGGCCGCGCAGCCGCGCGGCGACCGCCGCCCGTAACCGGTCGGCGCCCTCGGCCACCTGCGCCGGATCGGCCGCGCCGACGAGCGCGCCGATACCCGGCACCATGCCCAGCCCGGCCAGCCCGGCCGCGG
>NZ_FMDK01000776.1 GCF_900091995.1 Streptomyces sp. MnatMP-M17 | reverse complement strand
CACTCTGCCCGCGGGCTGAGCGGCTCGGGCGGTACGACATCCCTCCTGGTCCGGGTGAGAAAGACGACCAGGCCGAGGATCACCGCCAGGAACAGCGCGCTGGTCCCCACGGTGCCGAGCCCGAGTCCACCGTCCGCACGCGCCTGGGACAGATAGTCGCCGAAGGACGCGCCGAGCGGGCGGGTAAGGACATAGGCGATCCAGAACGACCAGACGGCGTTCAGATCGAGGGCGCGGTGGGCGACGGCCACCGCGGCGATCAGAACGGCGAAGATGACGGCGGAGAGCCAGTATCCGAGGTTCAGCCGCTCGGCGGTGAGATCGCCCGCGGCGGTCCCGAGGGCGAAGGTGAAGAGGATCGCCAGCCAGTAGAAGCCCTCGCGCCGGCCGGTGCGGATGGAGTGGATGGAGAGCGTGCGCTCGCACGCGTACCAGCCGATGAAGGTGAGGGCCAGGGCGACCGCGAAGACCGCCGTCGTGGTCTCCAGCGGGACTCCGAGGTTGTCGGTGAGATTGTCGCTGACCAGTGTGCCGACCACGCTGATCAGTACGACGGCGAGCCAGTACAGGCCCGGCACATAGGCGCGCGCCCGGAACTGGAAGAACAGTGTGATCACGAGCAGGGCGCCCATGATGAAGGACGTGTTGGTCAGTCCGAGGCCGAGATTGGCGTTGAGCAGGTCGGCCGCGGTCTCGCCGACCGTGGTGCACAGGACCTTGATGCCCCAGAAGTAGAGGGTGACTTCGGGAACCTTGTTCATCAGCTCGCGGCGCCGGGTGGAGGCGTCCGGCAGATATGTGTCTGCTGTCATGACGCAGCACGCTGGCAGGGTTCACCTGAATGTTTCCTGACCGGTGAACGTTTCCTGACCGGACGGCGCGGTCACGGTCACCGGGCCGGTCACGGTCACCCGGTCCGGACGAGAGGCAGCCGTACGGCGAAGACCGTATGGCCCGGGCGGCTGATCACGTCCACCGTGCCGCCATGGGCGGCGACCACCGCGGCGACGATCGCCAGACCGAGGCCCGTACCGCCCGTGGTTCCCTCTCCCGTGGTCCTGGACCGGGCGCGGTCGGCGCGGGTGAACCGCTGGAAGATCTCGGGCTGGAGTTCCTCGGGGATGCCCGGTCCGGTGTCGCTCACGGTCAGTTCGGCGTGGTCCTCCTGGGCGGCGATGCGCAGAGTCACGGTCGTGTCCGGCGGTGTGTGCGTACGGGCGTTGCCCAGGAGGTTGGCGACGACCTGGTAGAGACGGTGTTCCTCGCCGGTGACGGTCACCGGTTCGCTGGGCAGATCCAGCAGCCAGTGGTGTTCCGGCGCGGCAGCGCGCGCGTCACTCATGGCGTCGAGCGCGAGCCGGGTGAGATCGACGGTGTCCCGGACCAGCGGCCGGCCCGCGTCCAGGCGTGCCAGCAGCAGCAGGTCCTCGACCAGACCGCTCATCCGTTCGCTCTCGTACTGGATGCGCTCCAGGGCGTGCCGTACGTCGTCGGGTACGGACTCCGGGTGGCGCAGGGCCAGTTCGGCGTGTGCGCGCACGGTCGCCACCGGAGTGCGCAGCTCATGGCTGGCGTCGGCGGCGAAGTGGCGCAGCCGTTCCTCGATGGCATGACGGCGGGAGAGCGCGTCGCCGACATGGCCGAGCATCCGGTTGAGCGCGGCGCCGACCTGGCCGACCTCGGTCCGGGTGTCGGTGTCGGGCACCGGGTCGGGCATGGCGACCTCGCCGCTGGCCAGCGGCATACGGGCCACCTCGGTGGCGGTCGCGGCGACACGGCTGAGCGGGCGCAGGGAGAGCCGTACCCAGAAGGCGCCCGCCACTCCGGTGACCACGATCGCGGCTCCGAACACCGCCGTCTCCACCGCTTCCAGCCGGTGCACGGTGTCCGTCACACGTCTGAGCGGCAGTCCGGTCAGGAGCGTGTCGCCCTCGTGGCCGGGCTCGGCGACCACCCGGTAGGCGCCGAGGGAGGAGAGAGTGATGTTGTGTCCCTTGCCGTCCGGCGGTACGGCGGCCAGTGTGTCCCGGTCCGCGCGGCTGAGCGGCACGGGCACATGCGTATAACCGTGCACCAGCGACGCCTCGGTGGCGACGCCGAACAGCAGCCGGGCGCCGAAGGTGCCCTCCGCCTGGCCCCGGGTGTCGGCGTTCGCGTTCCCGTCGTCCTGCCCGTGTTCCGCGCCCTCCAGGCTCGCCGCGAACCGTCCGTCGGCCACGGCGAGCTGATGGTCGAGTCTGGCCATCAGAAAGCGTTCGAGCGCCAGTACGGTGATCACGCCCACCGCGAGACAGGCGAGGGCGAGCAGCAGGAGGAGTCCGGTGGTCAGCCGGGCCCGGAGAGTGCGCGGCACGGGCAGCCGTCCCAGCAGCCTCCGCAGCGCTCTCATGGCATGCCGAGTGGCATCTCGCGCCCGTCCCGCGCGGTCGGCGGCACTCGCCCGGCTCACGCCGCTCACGCGTCCGGCTTCAGTACGTAACCGACCCCGCGCACCGTGTGGATCAGCGGCGTCCGGCCCGCGTCGATCTTCTTGCGCAGATAGCTGATGTACAGCTCGACGACATGGGCCTGGCCGCCGAAGTCGTACGACCAGACCCGGTCCAGGATCTGCTCCTTGGACAGGACCCGGCGGGCGTTGCGCATCAGGAAACGCAGCAGTTCGAACTCGGTACGGGACAGGTCCACCGCCACGCCCGCCCTGGTGACCTCGTGCGACTCCTCGTCCATCACCAGTTCGCCCACCACCAGCCGGTCACCGCCCGGCTCCCGGGCCATACCGGCCCTGCGCAGCAGCCCGCGCAGCCGGGCGAGCACCTCCTCCAGGCTGAACGGCTTGGTGACATAGTCGTCACCGCCCGCGGTGATGCCCGCGATCCGGTCCTCCACGGTGTCACGGGCGGTGAGGAAGAGTACGCAGACGTCCGGCAGTATGGCGCGCAGCTCGCGCAGGACCCGGAGACCGTCCATGTCGGGCAGCATCCAGTCGAGTACGACGGCGTCGGGGCGGAACGTATGGGCGGCGCGGACCGCCGACCGGCCGTCGCCCGCGCTCCGTACCTCCCATCGCTCGTAGCGCAGCGCTCCGGACAGGACCTCGGTCAGATCCGGCTCGTCGTCGACGACGAGGACGCGCACCGGGGCGCCGTCGGGCCTGCTCAGGACGGGAGAGGCGGTGTGATCGGCGTGTTCGGCGTGTTCGGCGTGTTTCTCCATTTTCTCCATGGTCGGTCCAGCTTCTCGCGCCGCGATCGCCGACGCGGGCAGGACGGGCTCCGCGTCTCCGCGTCATCGGTGTGTCGCGGTGTGTCGTGGGCGCGCGGGCGCGCGGGCGGTACGAGGGTGGTGTACGGGGGGGCGCACGGACGGTGCGGTCGCCGGAGACCGCCGTGTGTCCGCCGGGGCCCGCCCGCGTTCAGCCCGCGTTCAGAAGGTTCTCAGAGGGCGTCTTGCGAAGGTGGTTGTCCTGCCTCCGGCAGACAGTCCGCCTCCGAAAGAGGGACCCCTGGTGATCACCCAACAGGACCCGCAGAGCAGAAACAGTCCCCATCCCGGTCTGCGCCACTTCGAGCATGTGATGGGGACGGTGTTCTCGTTCGACATCCATGATCCCGTCACCCAGGAGGTGGGACGGGCCCTTGCCCAGGGCATCGCCTGGCTGCACGAGATGGACGCGCTGTTCTCCACGTTCCGCGAGGACAGCGCCGTCAGCCGGATCGCGCGCGGTGAGACGACCGTGGATCAGTGCCCGGACGTGGTGGGCGAGGTCCTCGCGCTCTGCGAGGAGGCGACACGGGACACCGAGGGATTCTTCACGGCTGCTCCGCAGGGCCGACTCGATCCGTCCGGTCTGGTCACGGGATGGTCGGTGGAGCGTGTCTCGCAGGATCTGTACGCGGCCGGAGCACGGAACACGTACATCGACGCCGGAGGCGATCTCCAGCTCCGGGGCGAGACCTCACCGGGCCTGGACTGGCGGATCGGTATCGCCCATCCGGTCCTCCGGGACCAGCTCATAGCCGTCGTCCACGGCCACGATCTGGGCGTCGCGACCTCGGGATCGGCGGAGCGCAGCGGCCGGATCATCGATCCGCGCACGGGCCTGCCGGCCTCCCGGCTGTTGTCCGTCACCGTGACCGGCCCTCATCTCACCCGCGCCGATGTCTTCGCCACCGCCGCCTTCGCCATGGGTGATCTGGCGCGCTCCTGGATCGAGTCCCAGGACGGCTACGAGGCGCTGGCCGTCACCGCCGACGGAGAGACCTGGCAGAGCAGCGGCTTCCCGTCCTAGGGCCTGTCTGACAAATGATCAACGAGCGGGTGCATGCTCGGTCCAACTACCTTGC
>NZ_FMDK01000771.1 GCF_900091995.1 Streptomyces sp. MnatMP-M17 | reverse complement strand
GCCGTGCCGGGGTGCCGGGCGGGCTGCGTCGGCCGGCCGGTGAGCCGGCCGGGCCGGTGGATCAGCCAGGCCCGTGGATCAGCCAGTCACGATGGCGACGCCGAGCATGGCGGTCACCACGGTCCACGGCTGGATGTAGCCCGTGGTGTTGTTGCCCGCGATGACATGGCCGCGGATATACGCACCGGAGTTGTCCTTGGCGTAGAAGGCGCCGCCCGAGTCACCGCCCTGCTGGAGTGTGCCACCGGTATAGGCGATGACAGGCGACTTACAGCCCGTCGCGGTACACACCTGCGCGGTGGTACTGGTCGCCGTGTGACCGCACTGCTCGCCGGTGGTGCGTCCACTGTGGCAGTAGTTGTTGAAACCGACGACGGCTCCGCCGGCCGAGACCACCGGGATGCTGGTGCTGCTGGTGACACCGCCGGTGAAGACGCGGCCCGCGTAGGACTGCCCGCCGATGAGTTCCATGTCCGCGGCGTCGCCGGTGACCGGAGGCAGACGCCGGTCGGAGACGGTGCCGTAGGTGTTCGCGCCGGACTCGGTCACGACGGTGGTGCCGTTGTTGAAGCAGTGGCCGGCCGTGGTGATGAATCTGACTCCGGATCTCTGCACGGCGTAGCCGGACGAGCACAGGAAGCCCTCGGCCGCGATGCCGCCGCCACCGTAGAACGGCGATGTGTCGTTCCTTCGGTCGAAGGTGTCGGTCGTGGTCGCCGGGCGGAGCTGGAGCCGGTCGGCTGCCTGGCTCTGCGCGGCTCCGGCGCCGGACAGATCGGTCAGCTCGGAGACGAGACCGGCCGGCGCGTCGGTTTCGAGGACGATGCGCCCGGTGGCGGGATCCACGTAGCTGGCGAATGTGTACGTGGTGCCGTGCGTGGCGACGTGGTCGGCGATCCGCTTCTGGATCGTCGCCAGCGCCGATGTCACGGAGGGCGACGGCGCCACGGTGTCGGTGTCGGCCGTGTGGTCCGGGGCCGGACTGTCGTCCTTCGGCGCGGTCGTGCGGACGGGCTCCTTGTCCTTCTCCCCGCCCGGTGCGCCCTGTGCCGGGCCGGCGCCCAGAACCGCCAGAACAGCGATGGCCGCGCCGAGCGCGCCGAACAGCTTCTTCGTCTTGATCACGTGGAATCCTTCCGGTACCCACGACCGGGGCCGTGGCCTGGCGAGATGACGGACCGTCAGCTCCGACGGGCCGGCGGCGCGGACGCCTCGCGCCACCACGCGCACCGGACGGCAGGGCCAACCCGACATGAACATGGCGTAAGAGGCGAGTCCTCAGCATCTCGGCGGCGACCGGGGATGAGGGAGGGACCGAAAGTGTGGTGTCCCGGCAGACAGCAGCACTCAGCAGGCGCGCGCCTCTGCCGCACGCCCGCATCGCGCACTTCCCGCACGCTTACCGCGCCTCCGCGCGCCGTCGCGGAAGCGGCGGGCGCCTCGGCCGGTCACCGGATCCCGTGCCGTACCTGTTGCTGTCGATGACCGCCCTGACAGTCGATGACCGTCCTGGCAATTGATCATCTGGTGTAGGGTCCGCGACCTCGTGCGCACCGCGTCCTGCGGAAACGCTGGAATCTGGGCTGGATGCGCACTGGCGGATCGGTTGGGGATGCGCAATCCGCTCCGGGGGGCATCGCGTGGTGGTCACGGTGCGTCGTCGAGGAGGGCTGGTGTGCTCCACGGCCGGCGTATTCGTGGGCCCAGTCAGACGGACGGTGAGTGCTGGTGAGAGGTTCTGTAGTGGTTCAAGTAGGCATGCTGTTCTTCGTCGAGTGAAGGTTTGTCCTCGCTCTCGACTACCTCGCTGATGCGGTTCTCGATCCAGAAGCGGTAGGCCCACTCCTCGAAGGTGGGAGCGCAGTACTGGAGAGCCTCCATCTGCTCGTCCAAGTCGTTGATGTCACTGTTCCCGTTGAACTCGCCGCCGCTGTCGTGGGCTTCGTACTCATACTCGTACTCAAGGTGGGAGTGCACCACGAAGGCCGAGCTGCCGGGCCGCAGGTAGAAGTACCAGGGCGAGCGGGCCGACGCGGGGGACGCCCTTGCCTCTCGTCCTGCTCGGGGTTCGGCGTTCCCGACGCTGGCCTGGGTCGAGGGGGGTGACATGCTGCTGGGCGGCCGGCACGAGGCCGGCGTCCGGCAGGGCGGGTGCGGCGGCTTCGCCGAGCTGGTATGCGCAGACGATGCGGAGCCGACGCGGGCCCTCGGCCCGGTGGCGTCCTCGGGTGCAGAGAGCCGGCTGTGACGGGCCGTCGTCCCGGGTGCCGTGCGCGCGGACCGGCTGCCCGCAGGAGGGGCACCGTTCCAGCAGCAGGCAGAGGTGCACTGGGCAGGCGAAGGACCGCCATCGCAACGGTGAGTTCGCACTGCACCCAGCAGCAGGTCACCGGCTCCATCGCGAAGACGTTAAACCGGTTGGTGTCCAGCACCACGTACTCGCCCGGTCGCGTCGCGCGCAACCGGCCGTAAACCCCCTGCGGCCGGTTGGCGATCGACCGTTTGCCCTTGGTGCTGCCCTCGAACGCGTTCGAGCCTTTGGCCAGCTCCCGCAGCACCTCATAGCCATTAGTGCGAGGCGGCAGAGGAACCGTTCCCCGGCCATGGTCCTGGGCGAGACGTTCCTCGATCTCCAGCAGGACCAGGTTCCGCACCGGCCGAGAGGACTTCTCGTGTCTCTTCAGCACCGTCCGAGCGGCATCCGCCCACCGCGGATCCACCCAGTCCACCGCCCGGCGCACCGGACGTTCGTTCACCAGACCGGCGGGACCGGACCGCTTCACCCGGGCGACCCACCGGCGGATCGTCGCAGGATCGACCCCGACGTTCGGCGGCCTTGGCCGTGTAGCGGTGCATCAGCGGCACCCCCGGCGCATAGTCGGGACGAGGCTCGCCCTGCAACGCCAGTTCCTCTGTACCGAGTTGGAAGCTGGTGCGGACTTCCTGGACATGGCGAAGCCTCACCGTCAGCGCGTCGTCCTCGCTGTCCTCCAGGCCGCTGAGCACCGCAGCCGCCGCCGGCTCCTCCTCGGGCGCGTCGACCAGGACCTGCGTGGTGGGGTGCGAGAGCAACGCGGAGATATCGACCTGCCGCCACTTCGGCGTCCCTGCGACCGCGGCCTGCTGCAGCAGGATCCGGCGCCCCTCGATCTCGGCGACCGTGAACTGCTCGCCATCGAAGCTGATCGCAAGCCCCGGCCGCAGAGGGACAGTCCACGCACTCACGCGCACCTCCGCAACTCTGATTCCCCTGACAGCGGGCGGGACAGGTCCGTGGACAGCCGCCCAGACCACAGCAGCCCCATCAGCGCGGGCCTCACCTCGTGGACGGGACCGTCACCGGCCAGCCGTCGCTCGGCGACGGCCATGGGCTCGCCGTCCACAAGGTGCTGCCAGGCCCACTCGACCTCAGCTCCGGGCACGATGCCGGGACGCCGATACGCGGCCAGGAACCGTACATTCTCCAGCAGCACCCGATCCGCGCCGGACCAGATCTCGTATTCCCAGCCGTGCCGTTCGACCAGCTCACCCGGCCAGGCCAGGGCCTCCGCGATCTCCGAATCCAGCAGACGGTCCTCCGGTTTGACGTTGACCACCCGCACAGTGCCCGAGCTTATAACCAGCAGGAAATCCGGAACATGGCGCCGTACCCGGTCACCGACCCGGGCCACCGGCCGGCACGGCTGAGCAAAGATCCCGCATACCGTCGGATCGAAGTCCGCCAGCAGCAGCCGGGCCAACTCCAGACGGCTCTCATAGACCACGTGCCCGCCCGTCGTCGCCGACGCGTAGCTGCCCGAGTAATGCGCCTGCCCGTGTACCGAGCGAAACCGCCGCCATGGCACCGACTCCGTGAAGTCCGCCAACCGCATGTGAGCAAAGGGAACTTCGCGTACCGATTCGGCCTCGTACCGGATCGACGCCGTAGGCGCCCTGCGTACATCGCTGGCCTTGCCCGCGCTCCGTACCGCCATACTCTGGACGGTACGGAGCACCCCGCGTGCTTCTCCCTGAGAGATCACAAGAGATCAACACCGACCGCTACGGACCGCGACCATTGCGCACCGAACCCCGGATTTGCGCATTCACTGCGCATCCCCAGCCGACATTGCGCATTGGATCATGGACCCTACATCTGGCAGGCGGAGGGATTATCGGTCCTGTGAGAGTGCCAGAAGTTCGGCGAATGTCCCGCCCGCGTGTACGAGGTCGTCGTACCGGCCCTGTTCGGTGATACGGCCCTGTTCCATGACCACGATGTGGTCGGCGACCCGTGTGTTCTCCAGCCGGTGTGTCACGACGATCGTGATGCGGTCTCCGGCGATGGCCTTGATCTCCTCGAAGATCTGGTGCTCGCCCCGCGGGTCCATCTGCGAGGTGGGCTCGTCCAGGATCAGCAGCGGCGGGCGCCGGTACAGGGCTCTGGAGCAGGCCAGGCGCTGCCACTGTCCTCCGGACAGCTCCGCGCCGCCGAACACCTCCCTCGCGAGGAGGGTGTCGAGGCCGCTCGACAGGTCCTCCACGGCTTCCCGCATGCCGACCGCGTCGACGGCTTCCCACACCGGCCCGTCGTCGAAGGTTCTGGGCTGGCCCAGCGTCACGTTCTCGCGTACCCGCAGCGGCCATTGCGCGAAGATCTGTGGCACCAGTCCGGTGCAGGCCCAGACGGTGGCGGGCTCGACGGCGGCGAGATCCGCGCCGTTCCATGTCACGCGGCCCTTGTCGGCCAGGTAGATACCGGTGATCAGCCGGGTGAGCGTCGACTTGCCGGAGCCGTTGACGCCGACGATCGCGAGGATCTGCCCACGCCGCAGTGTCAGGGAGACACCGTCGACGGCCGGCTTGTCCTTTCCCGGGTAACGGTAGGTGGCTTCCTCCAGCCGGATCTCCTTCACCGGCGCGCTCACGGTCAGCTTCCCGCGCTTGGGCGCCCGCTCGCCGGCGTCGTCGAGGAATGCCTGCATGTCGCTCAGATAGAGGCTTGTGTGGAACACCGCGGCGCCGTTCATGATGACCTGCGACAGTGCGGCCAGCGTGGTCTGGACGGCGACGACCGCCGTGGCCGCGATGGCGAGCGCGACCCGGCCCGTCACGGTCAGCCAGGCGAGCGCCACCCATGTGGCGACGAGAAAAGCCCCGCCGACGAGCGACGACACCAGGGCGATACGCAGTGTCCGAGGCGCGGCGGCGAGCGTGCGCCGGTCGACCCGCTCCGACAGGGACCGGTACCAGTACAGCAGGTAGTCCGTCATCCCATTGGCGCGGACCTCGTCGCCGTACTTGGGAGTGGTCGACCACCACCGCATCATGCCCCGCACATTGCGGTCGGCGATGTTCGCGTAGTGGATCTCGTAGTCGACCCGGGCGGTGAGCACCGCTCCGACGCCGGCCGGGAGTACGGCGAGGAGCAGGAGCGGCAGCATCAGCACGTTCAGGACGGACAGGACGCCGCCGGCCGTGACCATCTTGACCAGGGCCGACATAAACCGCTGGGCGTCGGTGACCATCACATGCGTACGGATCACCCCCATCTCCGCGGCCTCCTGCCGGTCGGCGAACCCGTCCACCGCATAGGCCGCCGCCTCGACGCGGCAGACCGCCTCGACCAGGGCGGTGTCCGTCACGGTCGTGAGCCTGGGCGTGATCCGCCGCTCGGCATACACGGCCACGGCGCCCGCGCCACGGCTGAGAGCGGAGGCACCGGCCACGACCAGCAGCGCGGGCAGCGCCTCGTGCAGCCGGTCGGCGACTGCACCGCCTCCGAGGACCGGACGCATGGCCCTGGCCGTGGCGGTCAGCAGCACCGCGGCGGCCACACCGGTGACCAACTGACAGACCAGGAGCAGCAGAACGGCCCGGCGGTCGATGTCCCAGGACATCTTGGCGATACGGCGCAGCACCGAGGGAAGCTGCGTACAGACCCTGCGGAAGGAGACCTCGCCGAGCGGGTTCACGGAGTACTCGCCCGTGTACGTGATCTCGGCGGGCGGCGGTGGCGGCGGTAGCGGTGACGACGGCGATGGCGGTGGCGCGGCTTGCGTGTCCTGGGTATCGGCTGAGGTCAACTGCGTTTCTCCTGCACGGTCGTTGTCATCTGTTCGGTGTCACCGGGATCAACGACGCGAGCGGCGATATCGAACACACGTATTTGAGACGGAGCGGATCCCGCATGGGAGCGCGAGGCACGCAAGGTGTGGAGTGCATCCACCCTTGGGACATGCGGGAAGGCCCCGGACACGGTGATGGCCGAAACGCCGAGGCCGATAAGCGTGTGACAGATGGGATTCGCGGCCCTTCGTACAACTGCACCCGGCCACCGCCGACGCGCGGCGGGAACAGCTCGTCCGCCATCGGTTCTTATGGAACGGTCCCCCTGTCACAGCGCCCTGCGTGTCAGGGACCCAGTGCCCCGTAAGCCATGCTCCGCACGCCATAAGCAGAGGCCGCGCTTCCGTACAACGGTGTCCGTGATCCACGGGTCGTACCGGGTGAGATGCAGAAGCATCCACGAAGTCACAGGGGGAAAGACATGCGGAAATCACGTCGTGCGGCAGCGGTGGTGGCCTTGGCCGCGCTCGCCGCGGGAAGCACCGCCACCGCCATGGCCCAGCCGGCCGCCGCCGCGCCGACCGCCGCGTCGGCCCAGGTCGCCTACAACGGCGTCTGTGGAAGCGGCTACTCGGTGGTGAACTGGGCGGACATCGGCAAGCAGGGCACGGTGTACCTCACGTACAACTCCGGCAGCGGCAAGAACTGTGTGGTGACCATCCGCAAGACCAGCGGATCACCGGTGTACATGTTCTCCTACGTCGGGGTACCCGCGACCGGTGAGGCACACGTCGACGGGGACTACTACTACTCGTACGCGGGACCGGTGTACGCCTACGGGCGTGGACTGTGCGTGGACTGGGCCGGTGGTATCTCCAACCAGGAGACGTGGACGTACGGTTCGAACTGCGGGGCGCTCGTGGCGACCCGTGTGACGAAGAACGGCGAGACGACCGCCCGCTCGAAGGTCGACGAGCCTTCCGCGCCACACGCGGGTGTCACGGCCGGACGCTGACACACCGAACCCGGCGCGCGGCTCTGCGCGCGGTTTCTCGTGAGGCAGGACGGCGTCCCTTCCCCGGCATCGGAGTCGCCGGGGAAGGGACGCTTCACACGGCGGCCGGTGACGCGCGTCCGACTGCATAGAAGTACGATGTCCGGCATGAATATCCGTACCGCCTCCTTCGGCCACCCCGACGCCGTCAAGCTCAACGATCGCGTGCAGCTCGAGTACGCCGAGCGATACGACGACGAGGGCGACATCACGCCTCTCGACCCCGCCATGTTCGAGCCGCCGCAGGGCCTCTATCTGATCGTCTACGACGACCAGGGCACTCCGATCGCCACCGGCGGCTGGCGCAGCCAGGACAAGAACGACCACGGGTACGCGGACGGCGACGCGGAGATCAAGCGCATGTATGTGATTCCCGAGGCGCGCGGGCGCGGCCTGTCCCGGCGGGTACTGGCCGCCCTGGAGGACGACGCCCGCGCCGCGGGCCGCACCCGGATGGTTCTGGAGACCGGCACCAAGCAGCCGGAGGCCATCTCCCTCTACACATCGAGCGGCTACGAGCTCTGCGCCAAGTTCGGCCACTACCGCTTCGACGAGCTCAGCCGCTGCTATGCGAAGCCGCTGGTGACCACCGGGCTCGGGTCCGTCCCGCACGACCGCCGGCCGCCCGCGGAATGCGAAGCCGGGTGATGACGTTGCCACTGCGATGGGCGATTTCTTCGGTGATGCCACTTTCCCTCCGGTCGGGCGCAAGGCCGCCTACGGGCGGCTGGCGGCCGAACGCGCCGGCACGATCGCGCAGATCGCGTTTCTGAGCCGCGATTTCACCGAGATCGTCGAGGCGAACGCGCTCGTGGCGGTCGATGACGAGCACGATCCGGAGGGATCGAGCACCGCCTTCGAACGGGCCCACGTCGCCGCCCTGCTCGCGCAGGCCAAGGACCGTCTGACCGATCTCGACCGGGCACTGGAGCGGCTGGAACGAGGCGACTACGGGCGGTGCGAGGTGTGCGGCGAGCCGATTCCGGCGGAGCGCCTGGAAGTGCGCCCGGCGGCGACCACCTGCGTAGCCTGTGCCGCGACCCACTGACTTGACCAGTACGTCGGCTACGGCGGGACGACATGGGCCCACAGCACCGGGTGTGTGAACGGGCGGGGCTGCCGACGGAGTCGGGCGGTGATGATGTCCGTGTCCGGTAATGGCCGGTCGACGAGCCGTCGGCGGTCGCGGGGAAACCCTCGTCGGGATGCGAAAGCCGGTGCACCGTAGTCACGACGCCACCGTCACCCGCCGGGGGGAAATTCGGCGGGATCGCTCTTGATGTGGGGGTAATCATGCGCATGCGTATCCGCTCTGCCGCGGCCGTCGTTGTCGGCGCCTCGGCCCTGTCCGCTCTCGCCCTGCCGGCCGTTCAGGCCGCTCCGGCCGCTCCGGCCGACGATGTACAAGGCGACACCCAGATATCCAATGTGATCGTCAACGACGGCAAGTCCATCGTGGTCGGCTCTTCGGGCAAGGCGTCCGTGACCGTCAAGCTGACGGCCTCCGACCCGAACGGCATCAGCGACGCCGGCGGGATCCTTTACCACGGCACGGACGTCAACCACAACGACTGGGGTGTGACGCTCCCCAGCTGCGGCGAGCACCTCGTCACCACCTACACCTGCTCCTTCGCGCTGAAGAGCACCTCGAACCGGCACTTCGGCGTATCCAAGAACGCGCAGGCGGGCACCTGGAAGATGTGGGCCTACGCCATCGGCGCCGACGGCGATTACAGGTTCAGGGACCCCGCGAAGACCTTCAAGGTCCTGCGCGCAACCAAGCTCACCGCCAACGCGACCCCGGAGCCGGTGAAGAAGGGCAAGACCATCACGGTCACCGGCACCCTGACCCGGGCGAACTGGGAGAGCCACAAGGACATCGGCTACGGCAGCCAGTCCGTCGCCCTGCAGCTCCGCAAGGCAGGGACCACCAATTACGTGAACGTCAAGGGCATCAAGTCCAGCAGCACGGGCTCCCTGAAGACCACCGTCACCGCCTCTGCCGACGGCTACTACCGCTTCACCTACGCGGGCTCGGCGACCGCCGGCGCGGTCAGCGCGACCGGCGACTACATCGACGTCCGGTAGGCACCGCACTCGCGGACACACGCGGCGCCGGGCCGTCCCCAGGGGCGGTCCGGCGCTGCTTTCTGCCCGTCGCCCGGCGAGTGACACGAAGGGCACCTGACGGGCCAAAGCCCAGGTCAGGCGCCCCTTTCTCTGGGCCTGGAAGAAGCTGAGCTCCTTCGGGGAGTGGCTGACCAGCAGGTTCTTGGCCCGACGAATACGCCCGACTTGTCCTCATGATCGCCGCGCACGACTCCGCATCGCCGGCAGCGGCCTGCTGCGCCTGACGCGGCGGATGCCCTCGTTGACGGAGTCCTTCCCGCGTGATCCGGGGGCTTGTACGTCATCGACGACTCGGCGGGCCGGAGACGCCGGGTGCTGCGTAACGGGTCATTTCGGTGGCCTCCCGGTTTTCGCGCCGCCCGCCGTTGGACGACGCCGCACGGTGGACAGTAGGGACCGGTACGTTGCCATCAGGTTGCCGCGGATGCGGATGCGGGTGTGGGCGTGGGTGTGGCCCTGACGGGCTCCGGATCCGGGCACGCCCGTACGTTCGCGCTGGACGAGCCAGTAGTACGTGAAGCCTCCCGCGGCGACGATGCCGACGAAGAGGAACACGCCCCAGCGCGGATACCAGTGAAAGGGCGCCTCCGCGTTGTGGACCTCCGGGCGTGGCCAGGCGAGATTGACCGACATACCGATTCCCCAGAGCACGGCGAGGAGATTGACCGGCAGCCCGAACCGGCCGAGTGAGAAGCGCCCTTTGGACGAGAAGTGCTCCTCGGACGTGGGCTTGGGCCGCCAGGTACCGCGCAGCCGTTGCACCAGCATGGGCAGTGTGACCGTCAGATAGGCCAGATAGATCATGAGGATCGCGATACTGGTGATCACGGAGAAGATCCGCGGTTGATTGACATTGATCACGAGAATGCCGACGGCGACCAGCCCGACGGTGATCGCGGCCACCACCGGAGTCCCGAACCGTGGACTGACCCGGGCGAGCAGCGAGGAGGCGGGCAGACAGTCGTCGCGGGCCATCGCGAAGACCAGCCGGATCCCGGCCCTGTGCACCGTCAGCGCGCAGACGGTGATGGCGATGACCACGCACCACAGCACGATCTCGCCGACGGTCGGACCGAGAGTGGAGAGCAGCACGAACTGGATTCCGTCCGCGGACAGCCGTGTGGAGTTCAGATCGGGCACGGCCAGCAGAGCGAACAGGACAACGAGCCCGCCGATCAGGAGGGAGACGACGAGGGCTCGCAGGATCGCGTGCGGAGCGCTGCGACTGGAGTCGAGGGACTCCTTGTCGCGCGATGACGCCGTGCCGAATCCGTATATGACATAGGCGGAGGCGAGCAAGGCGGTCAGAAGCGCGCCGACATAGCCGAGCGACTCACCGATGCCGCCGGCGCCGCCGCTGCCATGACCGGCTGACCGGGTGATCACGCCCGGCCCGTGCGTGAGATGCGCGGCCAGCAGCGCGATCAGGGTGAGGGCGGCGATCAGTTCGACCAGCACTCCGGCCGAGTTGACCCGGGCCATCGGTCTGGCTCCGAACGCGTTGACCAGAGTGGTGAAGAGAATCAGCACCGAGCCGAGCAGTACGGCGTTGGCGGCGGCGTCGGTCTTGTCTGTGCCGGGCCCCACGAACTGGAAGAACCGGGAGATCTGCGGCAGCGTGATCTGGTAGGCGAGGGCGACCGTGGAGAGGGAGACCATGGTGGCCGTCACCATCAACCAGCCGCTCAGCCAGCCGATATGCGGACCGCCGAGCTTCCTGGCCCAGTTGTGGACCGGACCGGCGTGGACCGAATCGGTGTGGGCCGAATCGGCGACGGGATGGCGCGCAGCCAGCTCGCAGAAGCACAGCGCCACCATGAGCTGGCCGAGGAACACCATGGGCCATGACCACCAGTAGCCGGGCCCGGCGAATTTCACACCGAAGTAGAAGAGCGGGAAGGTGCCGGTGAGGATCGCGAGATAGCTGATCCCGGCGGCGAAGGTGTGGGTATTGCCGAGGGTGGGCTGGCGAGTCGGCGTACCGGTTTCCGTCTCGACAGGCATGACACTCCTTCATATGGACACGCACCGTGGTGCCCGTAAACCGAGAGTAAGGAGATCCGGGCCGGTTCGCAGTGCGAGCGACGGCGGGCAGCGGGCCGCGCTCGCCCAGGGAGGAGAAAACGCTTCCTGTCCGCTGATCTGTGACGAAGAGACCCTCAATGCTCCATGAGTGAAAACCCTTTACACCCCCGGAGCGCTGACGTAAGACAAACCAAGGGACCACCGCCCGGCACACCCGCACACGCCGTACGCACACGTCGCACCGCTGCTCCTGGAGAGACGGAGAAGACACGATGTCCCAACCGCCCGGCTCCGCACCCGACTTGTCCGCCCCGCGCCCTCTCAACCGGCGCCGTGCCGTGGCCGCGCTCGCCGTCGCCGGCGTAGGCGCCCTGGTCTCCGGCTCCGTCGTATCGGCGTCCGCCGCCGTACGCTCCGTACCTGCTGCCGCGCCTGCCTCCTCCCGTCGCCGGGCACGGCTGCTGGCCGCTGAACGGGTC